>JBOGUG010000388.1:0-4419 GCA_050696115.1 Promineifilaceae bacterium (SeqCode)
CCCCTACTCTTCGTGCTTCTGGCTGGCCTGACGCTGGCCGGCCTGGCCGCCCCGTCCGGCCGGAGTGAGGTGAAGGCCGCCCGGCAGGCGGCAACCGCCATGCCGGCCGGCGGAGCGAGCCCAACCCCCACCGCGACACTTAGCGCCACGCTCATGGCGACCCTCACGCCGACCCTCACCCCAAGCGCCACGCCGACCCTGTCGCCGGCGGCGACGCTCCACCCGGCCGCCTTTCTCCCGCTGGCCTTCCTCGCTCCCACGCTCACGCCCTCGCCGACAGCCACAGCCAGCCCCAGCCCCACCCTGCTGCCAGGACCGGCCTGGCTTGCGCGCCTGAACGCGCTGCGCTTGCTCATGGGCCTAGGCGTCTTGGTCGAAGAGCCGGCCTGGTCCAACGGCGACTGGCTCCACAGTCGCTACATGGTCAAAACGGACACGGTCGGCCACAGCGAGGACCCTTCCAGCCCCTGGTACACCCCAGAGGGGGATGAGGCGGCCGGCGAGGGCAATGTCTTCGTCTCCAGCGACGCTGGCGCCAGCGACGATACGGCCCTTGACTGGTGGCTGAGCGCGCCCTTCCACGCCGTCGCTCTGCTCGACCCCCAGCTTGTCGCCACCGGCTACGGCGCCTACCGCGAGTCAGATGGCGGCTGGCAGATGGGCGCCACCGTGGACGTCGGCCGTGGCCACGGCCCGTTGCCGCCGGGCGCGACTTTTCCCCTGCCCTACCCCGCTGCCGGCAGCCAGACCGCGCTTCTGGAATTCGGCGGCTACGAATGGCCGGACCCCCTGGCCTCCTGCCCCGGTTACTCGGCCCCGGCCGGGCTGCCGCTCTTGCTGCAACTGGGCGACGGCAGCCTTAACCCGGCCGTGAGCAGCCACAGCCTGACCCAAGGGGGCCAGGAGCTCCCCAGTTGTCGCTTCGACGAGACCGATTATTTCAACCCCGACGGCGGCGCTCAGTCCGTTGGCCGGGTCATCTTGAACTCGCGCGACGCGGTCGTTATCATCCCGCGCGACCCGCTCACGCCGGGCGTCAGCTACACGGCCAGCGTCACGGCCGGCGGTCAAACTTTCAGCTGGAGCTTTAGCGTTTCGGCCGCGGCCCGGCCGCTGTTCCAGCCGGGCGTGCTGGTAACGCTGCGCTGACGGCGGCCCCATCCACTTGCGCCCCCATGCTGCCCTGGCTATGCTAACGGCGGCATGAACCCTTTACACTGGGCCTTCGACAAACTCTATCCCATCATCCGCTGGCTGCACGAGCGCGTCTCGGGCAACCCCTGGTTCGATCGCGTGCGCGGCCAGCTGTGGATCGGCGGCGCGCCCAGCTACGGCCGCGACAAACAGTTCTTGCTGGATCATGACATCGGGGCTGTGCTGGATATGCGCGCCGAGCGCCAGGGGGATCGCGCCTTTTATGCCCAACACGACATCGAATACCTGCGCCTGCCGGTTCTCGATATGCTCATGCCCCCGGCCGACGTGTTAGACAGGGGCGTGGACTTTGTCCAGCGCCAGCTGGAAGCCGGCCGCAGCGTCCTGGTGCACTGCGCCAAGGGGCGCGGCCGCTCGGCCGCCATTGTGACCGCCTATTTGATGGCGCACGAGGGATTGAGCTACCAGGAGGCCTACGAGTTGCTCAAGGGCCAGCGGCCGCTGATCACCCTGGAGGGACGCCACCGGCGCGCATTGGAGAACTGGCAGGCCGCCCGGGCAAATGTGCCGAAACCGCCGGCCGAGGTCGGCCGCCAGCATCCGGCCGGCGCCTCGTAATGACGGCCAAACTCTCGCCGGTCCGTCAGCAGTACCTCCAGATCAAGCGGCAACACCCTGACGCTATCCTGTTTTTCCGCCTGGGTGACTTCTACGAGACGTTCGACGAGGACGCCGAGATTGCCGCCCGCGAGCTGGACCTGGTGCTCACCGGCCGGAACGTGGCCAAGGATCAGCGCGTGCCGATGGCCGGCGTGCCCTTCCACGCGGCCGAGGGTTACATTGCCCGGCTGATCGCGCGCGGCTTCAAGGTGGCCCTTTGCGAACAGGTCAGCAACACGACTGTTAACGGCTTGATGCCGCGCGAGGTGACCCGCGTCTTTACCGCTGGCACGGTCATCGAGCCGGGCATGCTGGACGCCGGACGGAACAACTATCTGGCGGCCGTCGTGACCGAGGGCGATCGGGCAGGCATGGCCTACGCCGACATCACCACCGGCGAGTTCGCCGCCACCCAGGTGGACGGCCAGCGCCGCTTGGCCGAGGAGCTGGCTCGCCTGCGCCCGGCCGAGTTGCTCTTGCCCGATGGCCAAGCCGTTGCCGCCGATTGGAGCCCGGCGAGGGCGGTTTCGCGCCGGCCGGCCTGGCGCTTCGAGCTGGGCAAGGCGCGCCAGACCCTGCTGGATCATTTTGATGTAGCGACCTTGGCCGGCTTTGGCTGCGAGGGCAAGCCACTGGCGACGCGGGCAGCCGGGGCCGTCCTCGGCTATCTCCAGGAGAGCCAGGCGGCCGCCGTGCGCCAGATACAGCGCCTGGCCACCTACAGTCTGGACGGCTTCATGGCCCTGGACGCCGCCACCCGCCGTAATCTCGAACTGGTCGAACCGCTGTCGGGCGAGTCGGGCGCCTCACTGCTGAGCACGCTGGATATGACTGTTACCCCAATGGGCAGGCGGCTGCTGCGCGAGCGCATCGGCCGGCCGCTGCTCGATCTGGAACGGCTTCAGGCGCGCCTGGACGCCGTCGAAGGACTGGCGGCCGACGGCCTTTTCCGGGCCGAGACCCGGGTGATTCTAAAGAAGCTGCCCGATCTGGAGCGGCTGACGAACCGCTGTGTGGCCGGCGCGGCCACGCCGCGCGAAGTCGCCCAGTTGGGCGCTGCGCTGGAGGTTGTGCCCCAGATTAAGGACCTGCTGGCGGCCCAGGCGCCAGCGCAGGGGCCACTGGCCGGCCTGGCCGGCCGCCTGGAAACCTGCCCTGAAGTGGCCGAGCTGATCCGCCAGGCGCTGGCCGACGACGCCCCGGCCGGGCTGGGCAAGCCGGGCATCATCCGGCCGGGCTTCTCAGCCGAGCTAGATGGCGTCGTGAACGCCTCCGCCCATGCTCGCGAGTGGGTCGCTGGCCTGGAGCCGCGCGAGCGGAAGCGCACCGGCATTGCCTCGCTCAAGGTGGGCTTCAACAAGGTTTTTGGTTATTACATCGAAATCAGCCACGCCAACGCCAAGCGGGCGCCGGCCGACTACGTCCGCAAGCAAACCCTGACCAATGCCGAGCGTTACATCACACCGGAGTTAAAGGAATACGAGACCCTTATCCTCAACGCTGAGGAGCGCATTCTGGAGATCGAACGGCGTGTATTCAGCCAGGTGTGCGCCCAGATCGCGGCCGCCGCCGGCAAGCTGCTGGCGACGGCCCAGCGGCTGGCCCGGCTGGACGTGGCGGCCGGGCTGGCGGAGGCCGCCGGCCAATTCGATTACGTCCGGCCGCGGCTGAGCGCCGATACGACGTTGGAGATCGTCAACGGTCGCCACCCGGCCGTCGAGCGGGCGGCAACGCTGGAGCGTTTTGTGCCCAACGACTGTCGCTTCGGGCCCGGCGAGCGTATCCAAGTCATCACCGGCCCAAACATGGCTGGCAAGAGCACCTATTTGCGCCAGGTCGCGCTCATCGTCCTGCTGGCCCAGATCGGCAGCTTTGTGCCGGCCGAGAGCGCCCAGATTGGCCTGGCCGACCGCATTTTCACCCGCATCGGCGCCCACGATGAGCTGCACGCCGGCCGCTCCACTTTCATGGTCGAAATGGTCGAGGCGGCCGAGATCCTCAACCACGCCGGGCCCCAGTCGCTGCTCATCCTGGACGAGATCGGTCGGGGCACCAGCACCTACGACGGCTTGTCAATTGCCTGGGCCATCATCGAGTATTTGCACAACCACCCCCGCCTCAAGCCGCGCACTCTGTTTGCGACCCACTATCACGAGCTGACCGGGCTGGCTGACATCCTGCCCCTGGTCGCCAACTACAACGTGGCCGTGGCGGAGGAAGGCGACCGGGTTGTCTTCCTGCACCAAATTGTGCCCGGCGGGGCCGACCGCAGCTATGGAATTCACGTGGCCCAGTTGGCCGGCTTGCCGCGCGACGTAATTAACCGGGCGGGCGACATTCTGAAGGAGCTGGAACGGCACGCGCCGACGGCGGCCATCGAACCGCTCCATTTGAAGGCCGCCCAGCAGATGGCCCTCTTTCCCCAGGCCAGCCCCCTGCTGGAGGAGTTAGCCGCCTTAGACGTGTCCGGCATGACCCCGCTGGAGGCCATCAACCAGCTATATGAATGGAAGCGGCGCTTCGCGGCTGAGGCGTAGCGCAAAGCTCACGGCCGGCGGCGGGCGAGATTGATCTCCAGTTGCGGCCGCGGGGTGGGAATGCCTT
>JBOGUG010000389.1:0-3982 GCA_050696115.1 Promineifilaceae bacterium (SeqCode)
GCCCTGGCGGGGGCGGTGGGAACAGGGCTTGCCACGCCGGCCGGCGTGGGTTTTTCTCGTAGGGGCAGGCCTAGTGCCTGCCCGCCTGCTCTGGGCGGCCACGAGGGCCGCCCCTACGCATTTCAATCCCCAAATCCCGGCCGACCCGGAACGGCACGCCATGGCGTGCCCCTACTGGCCTGGGTGGTCCGATCGGGGCCACGTTGCAACCTGCCCCTACGATTGGCCGATCTCCCGGCCGGCAAGCTGTTCCAGCGCTTTGACCAGGGCATGGTTGCCCTCGGCGCCCAGCCCCTGGGCCTGGAGGCTGCGGTACAGGTTGAAGACCAGGGCCGTGCCCAGCAGCGGCACGCCGAGCTGGTCGGCCGCCTGCAGCGCCAGGCGCAAGTCCTTCTGCTGCAGATCAATCGTAAAGCCCGGCCGCCAGTCGCGCCGGATGACCTGGGGGCCGCGCTGGCTCAACATCCAGCTGCCGGCCGCCCCGCCCGAAACGGCCTGCAAGGTGGTTTCCAAGTCGAGGCCGCCGGCCTGGGCCAGCAGCAGCGCCTCCCCTACGCCGAGCATGGTGACGACCACCAGCACCTGATTGACCAGCTTGGCCATCTGGCCGGAGCCGTGATCGCCGAGGTGGGTGATGCGGCTGCCAATCGCTTCCAGCGCCGGCCGGGCCCGGGCCAACTGCTCGGCCGGGCCGCCGACCATAATGCTGAGCGTGCCACCGGCGGCCCCTTCGCTGCCGCCGCTGACCGGGGCGTCGAGCATGTGCAGGCCGGCCTGGGCCAGCCGGCCGGCCAGGGCGCGCGTGGCCTGGGGGCTGATGGTGCTCAGGTCAATGACCAGGCCCCCCGGCCGGGCGCCGGCCAGGACACCCTCCGGCCCCAGGATGACAGCCTCGACGTCAGGCGTGTCGCTGACGCAAATGAGGATGACCTGGCTGCGGCCGGCCAAATCGGCCGGGCTGGCCGCCGGCCGGGCGCCCTGGGCGACGAGAGGCTCCATCCGGCCGGGGGTGCGGTTCCAGACAGCGACTTCGAAGCCGGCGCGCAGCAAATTGGCAGCCATGGCCCGGCCCATGATGCCCAAACCGATAAAACCAAGACGTTCCTTCACTGGCGGGGGTCCTCCTGTTGCCTGGCGCGGATTGTACCACCGGCCGGGGCCGCGTCTCCCCTGCGCGCGAGCGGCCTTGCGCACATCCCGGTTTGGTTGCGCCTCATGCGGGCCGGCCGTAAACTCACGCCATGGCCGATCCCCTGTCGCTGACGGCCGGCAAGCTGGCCGACCTGGAAGATTGCCGCCGCCGCTACCAATTGCGCTACGTGGCGCGCCTGGCCTGGCCCTCGGCCACGCCCAACCCGGAGGCGGAGGAGCGACTGCGGCTAGGCCAGCGCTTTCACGAACTCGCCCAGCGCCACTTCCTGGGGCTGGCTGTCGAGGCGGAGGCGGCCGAGGAGCCAGAGCTGGCCCGCTGGTGGGCGCGCTTCAAACCGTTTGCGGCCGGACTGCCGGCCGGGGAGCGGCGGCCGGAGTTGGGGCTCGCGCTGACGCTGGACGCTGTGCAGTTGGAGGGGCGCTTCGATCTGCTGATCTTGGGCGAAGAGCGGGCTTGGATTTACGACTGGAAGACAGAGGCCCGGCCGCGGAGCGAAGCGGAACTGCGGGCTGACCCGCAGACGCGGCTGTATCTGGCCCTGGCAGCCGAGGGGCTGGCGGGCGTGGGGCGCGCCTACCGGCCGGAGCAAATTTCGCTCACCTATTGGCCGGCAAGCGATCCAACGGCCGTGGTCAGCCTGGCCTATGATCGGCCGGCGCACGAGGCCAACTGGCGGGCGCTGCGGGAAGTGGCCGCCGAACTCCAGGCACGGGCAGCGGCCGAGGCGATCTGGCCGCTGACCGACGACCTGGCTGAGTGCCGGCGCTGCGCCTACCAGGCGTATTGCGGCCGGGGCGACGGCGCGCCCGACTTGAGCCGCTGGCTCAAGGACGAGCCGGGGGAATTTGCCTTGGAGCCGGGGCTGCCGCGCTAGGGGCACGATAGATCGTGCCCCTACGAATCGGGCGGCCTAGGCCGGCCGCAGGAAGGCCCGCATTACCTGGCGCAGTTCGCGAATGTCGAGTGGCTTGGGCAGGTAATCGTCGCAGCCGGCTTCCAGGCACTTTTCGCGGTCGCCCAGCAGCACGTTGGCCGTGGTGGCGATGACCGGCACCTGGGACAGCCGGCCGTCGGCCTTGATGCGCCGGACCACTTCTAGGCCGTGGATGCCGGGGATGTTGATGTCGAGCAGGATAAGGTCCGGCCGCTCGCGGTTCAGCAATTCGAGGGCGTCGCTGCCGTCGTCGGCCTTGAGCAGCTCGTAGCCCTCGGACTCGACCACTCGCGAGATGAGGATCATGTTGGTCAAATTGTCCTCTATGGCCAGCACACGTTTAACCATGGCGCATCCCCGTGGCGGCAGTCTCAGCCGGCCGTCGCTTCGCCCCTTTCATCTTCCGGCCGCAGGGGGCGTGTGTTGCGCGGCCGGCGAGCGCTGGGCCCAGCCCGCGGCGCGCCCACCTCGGCCGGCGGCCGGTTGGGTATGGTGAAGTAGAAAGTGCTGCCCACCTCAGGCTCACTCTCCACCCACATGTCGCCCCCATGCAGTTCTACCAGGCTTTTGCTGATCGGCAAACCCAGGCCCGTGCCGCCGGCCTCGCGGGTCATGCTGCCGTCAACCTGGCGAAACTGCTCGAAGATCAGAGGCAGGTCTTCGTCGCGGATGCCAATGCCGGTGTCCTTGACGGCCACCAGCAGGTCGCCATTCTGACCTTGTATGCTGAGCGTGATGCGGCCTCGCTTGGTGAACTTAATCGCGTTGCTGACCAGGTTGAGCAGCACTTGGGTCAGGCGAGTGCGGTCCGCCTCCACCTGATGGAGCTCGTCTGACAGCTCTAGGTTGAGCTCCAGGTTCTTGTCGCCTGCCAGCGACTTGGCGCTGGCGACGATCTCGCGCGCCAGGCCGGGCACGTCAATCTCCTCGTAGTGCAGTTCCATCATGCCGGCTTCGATCTTGGACATGTCGAGCATTTCGCCGATCAGGGAGCGCAAATGGCGGCCGCTCTCGCGGATGAGGATGACGTCCTCCTCCATCCGGGTGGTCAATTCGCCGTCAATGCCTTCCAATAGAACGTCAGCGAAGCCGATGATCGAGTTGAGCGGCGTGCGCAGCTCGTGGCTCATGCTGGCCAGAAATTCCGACTTCAGCCGATCCAGCTCGCGGAGCCGCTCGGCCGCTTGCAACTGCTCTGCGTACAACTGGGCATTCTGCAAGGCGACGGCCACCTGGGCGCCCAAGGTAGTGTGGATCCGGACGTCGTCGGCCCCAAAGCGGTTGGGCATTTCGGAGCGCAGATCGAGCACGCCCAGCAAATCGGGGCCGACAACGAGCGGGACGGCCAGTTCGGAGCGGGCCGCCCCCCTGGGGGGCCTGGCTTCCCCTGGGTAAAGGTCGTTGACCACAACGGCCGTCCGCGTCTCGGCCGCCCGGGCTACGGCCAAATGCTGACTCTCTGGGCCGATTTCTAGTGGGATGTCTTTGGGTTGGCCGCCGCGCGCGGCCGTGCCGGCCGCCCAGCGCAAGCGCTCCTCATCGGCCAGATACAGCGCCACCCGCTGCAGGCCGAAGCGCTGGCGGGCGAGCTGGGCCACGGTGTCGAGCAGCTTTTGGGCATCCAGGATGGTTGAGGCGGCCGCGCTCACTTGGGCCACGGCCTCCATCTCGTTGGCGTGGCGTTGGGTCTGCTCCAGCAGGCGGGCGCTCTCCAGCGCCTCGGCCACCTGCACCGAAATCGATTCCAGCAGTTCGCGGTCTTCGGCCGACAGCGGCTGGTCGGGGTCATCCTGGATACCCAGGGCGCCGATGACTTCGCCGCGCACGCTCATGGCCGCCTCCACCAGGGGTGAAGTCGCCGGCGCAGCGGCTGGCCGGCCGGCCTGCAATTGCTC
>JBOGUG010000390.1:0-26906 GCA_050696115.1 Promineifilaceae bacterium (SeqCode)
GCCTCCAATTGATACTTGCCGATTAGGCCGGCGTAGTAGCTGGTGCCGCAGGCGACGGTGTACATGCGCTCAATGCGGCCGGCCAGCTCCGGCGTCAGGTTGAGCTCCGGGATGCTCACCTGGCCGCGCTCGAGGTCCACCCGGCCGCGCAGGGTGTCAATCATCGCCTGAGGCTGTTCAAAGATCTCCTTCTGCATGAAATGCTTGAATTCGCCCTTGACAACGCTGACCGGATCGTAGGGGATCGCATGCGCTTCAAGAGATACCGGCCGGCCGGCGAGATCTTGAACGACATAGTTCTCGGCCATGACGGTCGCCATTTGGCGATTTTCCAGGAACAGCATCTCGCGGGTGTATTCGAGGATGGCTGGCAGGTCAGAGGCAATGAACATCTCGCCGGCGCCCACGCCAAGGGTGATGCCGCCGGCATTGCCCAGTCGGGCGGCCACTAACTGGTCGGGCTGGTCGGTCGCCATGACGACGACCGCGTTCGAACCTTTGAGCGCTAACATCGCCTGGCGCACGGCTTCCGCCATATCCAGGCCAGTTGCAAGTAAGCGTTCAACCAGCTGGACGATGACTTCGCTGTCCGTCTCGGATTTGAAGGCAACTCCTTCGGCGGCCAATTCGTCGCGCAACTCGAGGTAATTCTCAACAATGCCGTTGTGGACCAGCACAACCCGCCCGGCCATGCCCATGTGGGGGTGGGCATTGTGCCGCACCGGCGCCCCGTGGGTTGCCCAGCGCGTGTGGCCAATTCCAATGTGGCCGCGCAGTGGGTTGGCCGCCACCAAAGCTTCCAGATTTGCCAGTTTGCCGGCGTCGCGGCGAACAGCCACCCGGCCGTTGGCTTCGATGACGGCCAGGCCGGCCGAGTCATAGCCGCGGTATTCGAGACGTTTAAGGCCGGCCAAGATCACATCCTGGGCCTGTCGCGGGCCAATGTAGCCAACAATTCCGCACATTATGCATTCTCCTGCGCTGGTTGCGCGCTGTTGGGTCGCCGCGGCGCCGCGCGCCGAATTCGGCGGCCGGCAAGGTGGCGACGGGTGCGACGCGCCCGCTCAGGCTCTATTGTTGCGTGAATGGGAAGCGCCCCTCCGGGGATGCAGTCTGGCCCAATAGCCTGGCCGGACCTGGCCACTGTGCCGCCCGTTGTTGGCCGCTTGCGCGGCCGGTTTGGGACGGCGCTTCATCGGAGGGGGCAAAATTCAGGGCATGGCGGCCCTGGGAGGCATCCGCTGAACTTTCGATTTTCCGGGCCTGCGGCCCGTTAACCCCGCCTTGCGAAGGGGAACCTCCACCTCGTCAACCCCACTCAATGGGGTTCATGCGCTCTTTTACCCGCTATTTAATTGTGAACAGCGGCCATCGTAGCCGCCGGCAGGGCAAATGTCAAGGTAGATTAGTCCGGATCGCGTCCAGCGCTACCGGCCTGTGCCCTTTGCAGGCCGCCTCTTCCTCAGCCATAATGGGCCCTCAAGCCTTAAGTAGGGAATAGGAGGGCATCCATGGCCAAGCAAGCGGTGGCGATTGTCGTGGACAGCACAGCCAATCTGCCACCCGACGTGGTGGCGGAATGCGGCATCTACGTCATGCCGCAGATCTTAAACTGGGAGGGTGAGACCCTGCGCGACGGGGTTGACATCACGGCCGGCGAGTTTTATCGGCGCCTGGCGACGGCCCAGCGGATGCCGACAACATCTCAGCCTTCGGCCGGCGAATTCCACGAATTCTTCAGCCGCGTGGCAGACGACGCGGACAGCATCGTCGCCTTGACCCTGTCACAGAAGTTGAGCGGCACCTACGCCTCGGCCAATGCGGCCAAGGAGATGATGGGCGACTATCCGCTGGAGATCATTGACACCGGCACGGCCGCCACCGCGCTCGGCTTCATCGCCCTGGAGGCGGCCGAGACGGCCGCTCGCGAGGCAGCCCAGGCAGGCGTGGCCGAAGCGGCCCGGCGGATGATCCCTTATGCGCACGCACTCTTCGTGGTGGACACGCTGGAGTTCCTGCATCGCGGTGGCCGGATCGGTGGCGCCCAGCGGCTGATCGGCTCGATGCTGGCTGTCAAACCCGTTTTGCGGCTGATAAATGGGGCCATCGAGCCGGCCGCGCGCGTGCGCACCAAGCGCAAGGCCGTCGCGCATATGCTTGACCTTGTCTCGCAGGATGCCAGTGGCAACGCTCGCTTCATGGCAGCCGCCATGCACGCGGCCGCGCCGGCGGAGGCGCAGTTCATTTATGAGCGGCTCGAATCGCTCTCGCCGCAGAAGCTGTTCTTGACGGAGCTGACGCCGGTGATTGGCGCGCATGTGGGGCCAGGCACGGTCGGCGTTGCCTACTATGCCGGGCCCTGACCGGCCGCGGCGCTGGCTGCGGCCACTACTGCTGGCCGCGCCGCTTCTGTTTCTGGGGGCCTTCTTTTTATACCCGCTGGCCCGCCTCCTGGCCGCCAGCTTGACGCGCGAAGCGCTCTTCGAACTTCTCCAGGGCAGGGTCTACCGGGAAGTCATCTGGTTCACCATCTGGCAGGCGGCGCTCTCAACCTTGCTGACGCTCTTGGCGGGCCTGCCGGCCGCCTATTTGTTTGCGCGTTTCACCTTCCCCGGCAAGGCGCTGCTGCGCGCGCTGGTGACGGTGCCCTTTGTATTGCCTACGGTTGTGGTGGCGGCCGCTTTTCGCGCTCTCCTTGGCCGGGCCGGCCCGCTTAACGCCCTCCTGGGTGACCTGTTGCCGGCCGGCGCCGACCTCTTGCAGTTTGAGCATGGGCTGGGGCTGATCCTGCTGGCCCACGTCTTCTACAACGTGGCGGTGGTGATTCGGCTGGTGGGCGGCTTCTGGGCCGGCCTCAGCCCCGGCGTGGCTGAGGCGGCCCGGGTTCTGGGCGCCGACCGGCGGCGTGTCTTTCTGCTGATTACGCTGCCGCTGCTGCGGCCGGCCGTCTTGAGCGCGGGAATCCTAACCTACCTTTTCACGTTTACCAGTTTTGGCGTCATCCTAATCCTGGGTGGGCCGGCCTTCAGCACGATCGAGACTGAAATCTATCGCCAGTACGTTACATTTCTGCGGCCGGACATCGCCGCAGGGCTCTCGGCAGTCCAGATCATCTTCACAAGCCTGCTCATGGTCACCTACGGCCGCTGGCAGCGGCGGGCGGCCTTGCCGCTGGAGTTCCGGCCGCAGCGCCTGGGCGCGCGCCAGCCGGCCGGCGCCCTTGAGCGAGGTCTGCTGACGATGGGGTTGGCCGGCCTGGCGCTGTTCATGCTCAGCCCCTTGGCCGCGCTTGCGCTGCGCTCCGTGACCACGGCCGAGGGCGCCTTTACCCTGGCCTACTACGCAGCGCTGCCGACGCTGCGCCGCGGCAGCGTCACATTCATCCCGCCGCTGGCGGCCGTGGCTAACTCGCTGGTGTATGGGCTGCTGACCCTGTTGGCGGCGGGCGCGCTGGGCCTGCTGAGCGCCTGGCTGGCAAGCCAGTCCGGCCGCTGGCGTCGGCCGCTAGAGGCGTTGTTGATGCTGCCGCTGGGGGCGTCGGCTGTCACTCTGGGGTTTGGCTACGTCATCAGCCTGGGCGGCTTGCGCACGTCTCCGCTGATTGTCTTGATCGCCCATACGCTGGTGGCGCTGCCATTTGTGGTGCGAGCCGTCACGCCGGTGCTGCAGGGCATTCGGCCGGCGCTGCGCGAGTCGGCCGCGCTGCTCGGCGCCTCGCCCTGGCAGGTTTGGCGCCAGGTTGACCTGCCGATTGTCGGCCGGGCGTTGCTGGTTGGGGCCGTCTTCGCCTTCACAATCAGCGTGGGGGAATTTGGGGCCACCAGCTTCATCGTCCGGCCGAACAGCGGCTTCCTCACTTTGCCCATCGCTATCGAGCGCTATCTAGGGCAGCCCGGCGCGCTTAACTTCGGCCAGGCACTGGCGATGAGCACCGTCTTGATGCTGGTGTGTGTGGTCGCCTTCGTGGCCATCGAGCGCTTCCGTTACGCCGACATCGGGGAGTTCTAGCCGCATAGCTGCGGCCGGCCCGCCTGACGGTCCTTCTAGCGCCGTGCTCGACGTCGAGGGAGTTTCCAAGGCTTACGCCGGCCGAGTTGTGCTGGACGCCGTCTCCTTTTCGGCCGCGGCCGGCGAGATCATCGTCCTGCTGGGGCCAAGCGGCGTGGGCAAAAGCACGCTGCTGCGCCTTATCGCCGGGCTTGAACCGCCCGACGCCGGCCGGCTGCTGCTTAGCGGCCGAAACCTGGCTCCCATTCCCGTCCACGAGCGCGGCTTCAGCATGGTCTTCCAAGATTTCGCCCTCTTTCCCCATCTGGATGTGAGCGAGAACGTGGCCTTCGGCCTGCGCATGCGCGCTTGGCCGGCCGGCCGGCAAGCAGAACGGGTGGAGGCCATGCTGGCAATGGTGGGGTTGGGAGCCATGCGGCGCCGGCCGGTCTTTGAGTTGTCGGGTGGCGAGCAGCAACGCGTGGCGTTGGCGCGGGCGCTGGCGCCTCAGCCGCGGCTGCTTTTGCTCGACGAACCGTTGGGCTCGCTAGATAGGGCCCTGCGCGAACGGCTGATGAACGAATTACGGGCGATCTTGAAGGGCCAACGGCCAAGCGGTGAAAGCGCGGCCGGCGCTGGCCCGGCGGGCAGGCCAATCACCTCCATCTACGTCACCCATGACCAGGAGGAGGCATTTGCGATTGCCGACCGGGTTCTGCTGATGCGCGCCGGCCGAATCGAGCAGGCTGGCCGGCCCGAGGAGCTATATCGCCGGCCGCGCACAGCCTTTGCGGCCCGCTTTCTGGGAATGGGAAACATCGTGCAGGGCGAATGGCGCACGACGTCGCCTCCCCTGTTCGAGACAGCGGCCGGCCAGTTGACCGTCGCCGAGGCGCCGACTGACCCGCAGTCGGGCGGCTGCGTGCTGGTGCGGCCGGACGCGGCCAGGATTGGGCCGGCAGCTGAGGGGTTGCCCAACCGGTTGTCGGTGCGCCTCGGCCGGCGATCCTTTCGCGGCCGTTTCCAGCTGATTCAGGTTACTGCTGTCCCGGCTGCGCTTTCGCTGGAGTTCGAGCTGGACTCTGACTTGGAGCTGCCCTCAACTGGCGAAACAATGGTCATTGGACTCGATCCGGCTGGCATCCTGCCCCTGGCAGCGGCTTAGCATTACATCAGAGTGGTTGCGGTCAGCTGGCGGCCGTCCGTATAATTTCCTCAGCAGCTCAAAGTTGCCCATAGGGGGCAATGGGACGGCCGACCGCAAAGTCGAAAAGCAATGTCATCATTCTGGTGGACCGTAGGCGCCTTCATTCTGGTGCTGACGCCGATAATCCTCATACATGAGCTAGGCCATTTTATCGCCGCTCGCCTTTCGGGCATACGGGTGGAGGAGTTCGGCCTGGGCTTTCCGCCCCGGGCAGTCAAGTTGTTCCGGCGCGGCGGGACTCTGTACTCGCTAAACTGGATTCCAGTGGGTGGCTTCGTCAAGCCGGCCGGCGAAGATGATCCTAGCGTGCCGGACGGACTGGCGGCCGCTTCCAAGCGGGCCCGCTTTTTCACCCTGGCAGCCGGGGCAGGGGCAAACTTCTTGTTTGCCTTCGCCGTCTTTTATCTGGCCTTTCTGATAGGCGCGCCGCGCAGCGAAGTCGGCATTCCGGACGTCATGGCTGGCTCGCCGGCCGAGGCGGCTGGCCTGCAGGCCGGCGACGTGATCGTCGAGATCAACGGCCTGGAGGTGGATTCCAGCGCCATCGTCGTCGAGGAAATCAGCGGTTCGGCCGGGGAGCCGGTGGAGCTGCTCATCAGGCGGGATGGAGAGCTGCTGGCAATCGCGGTCACCCCGCGCCTGCCGGGCCAATACGACGCCGAGCGGGAGGGGCCGACGGGCATCCGATTGAGCCAGTACGCGACGGGTGAAAACGATTCGGCCGGGGTCTTTGGCGCCGCTGCCCGCTCGGCCGAGACGATCTTTGACGTCATTTGGGGCACGCTGAGGGCGCCGGTGCTGCTGCTCAAGGGCGAGATTGCGCCCAGCGAGGCCCGGCCGGTCAGCGTGGTTGGGATCAGCCAGCTGGCCGGGTTGGCGGCCGAAGAGACCGCCAGTCGCGGCGACCTTTTTCCTCTTTTGTGGTTCGTGGGCATTATCAGCGTGGCGCTGGGCCTCACCAACCTGCTGCCCATCCCGGCGCTCGACGGCGGCCGGCTCATGTTTGTCCTGCTTGAGGCAGTTCGCGGCCGGCGCATTGAGCCTGAGCGCGAGGGCATGGTCCATCTGGTCGGCATGCTGGTGCTGCTGGCCCTCATGTTCCTGATCATTTACCAGGACATCGTCAATCCCGTTATTCCGTTCTAAAATTTTCAGTCCGCGGCTGGGCCGCAGCCGGCTCGCTTTCACACAGGAATGAGCGCCCGTTGCTGGTTCTTGTTCATTGAGGACGCCATGACTAACCCTGAGCGCCAACCGTTCGAACAGGTGCTTGAAGCGCTGGGCCAGGCCGATGAGGTTTCGCTCGCCCTGCTGTATTACCTCACTGATTTGTCGCAGGAAGAAAAGGCGCAATTCAGCGCCTACTGGCCGACAGTTAAAGTTGAGCGACGGCGGGTCATTGTGCGCCACCTGGCCGACATCAGTGAGGAGAACTTTCAAGTAGATTTCACCGACGTCTTCGCCCAGGCCCTCGGCGACCCATCGCCGGCCGTGCGGGCGGCCGGGCTGGATGGCCTCTGGGACTGTGATCGGGTCAGCCTGATTGGCCCGGTTATTGAGCTGGCGCGCAGCGATCCTGACCAGGGCGTTCGACAGTTGGCGGCGGCCACATTGGGCCAATTTGTGCTGCTGGACGCCTGGGGCCAGCTGCCCGAGGCGAAGGTCGAGCCGGCTATTTCGGCCCTGATTGCCTTGCTGGATGACGCCCGCACGCCGTTGGAGGTCTACCGCGCCGCCCTGGAGTCGCTGGGCCCGGCCGGCCATCCGCGCGTCGAAGGCTTTATCCAGCGCGCGTACGAGAGCGACGACCCGCGCCTGGGCGTCAGCGCCTTGTACGCCATGGGGCGCTCGGCCGACCCGGCCTGGCTTCCCATTATCCTGGGCGAATTCGAAAGCCCTTCGATGGAGTTTCGGCGCGAGGCGGCCCGCGCGGCCGGCGCGATAGGGGATAACGAGGCGATTGAGCCTCTGGTCGAACTGATCATGCAAAAGGATGAAGACGAAGAGGTCAGGCTGGCGGCCGTCGGCGCCCTCGGGATGATAGAGACGGAGGAGGGGCTGGAGGCCTTGCAGTTGCTGTACGATGAGCCCGATCTCGAGGCGTTTCAGGATGCCATTGAGGAAGCAATAGACGGGGGCGATTTTGTGAAAGATGGCATTGCCATGAGCATGTCTGGCTGGGACGACGAGGACGATTGGGACGACGAGCTTGATGACGACGTGTTGCCCGAAGCGTAGGCGACACGAGCGTGGCCGATTTCACTGAAGTATTTGTCCAGAACATCATACCGATTTTCATCGTAGCCGCTATTGGCTACGGCTTGCGGTCGCGCCTTGGCCTGGACCCGAAGCCGCTTTCGGCGATCGTCTTTTATGGCCTCTCGCCTGCCCTGGTGTTTTCATCGTTGGTCGAAACGCGGCTGGCGGCCGAGGAACTGGGCCGCATCGCCCTCTTTGCGCTTCTGGTGACCCTGACCGTGGGCCTGATTGGGGCTGTGTTGGCCAAGGCTGCCAGGCTTGGCCGGCCGGAGACGGCCGCGCTACTGCTGTGCCTGATGTTCGTCAACAGTGGCAATTACGGCCTGACGCTCAATCAACTGCGCTACGGCGAGCCCGGCCTGGCGCGGGCCGTCGTCTACTACATCGTCAGCACAATTCTCGTCTACACGCTGGGCAGCCTTATCGCCTCCCTCGGCCGGGCTGATCTGCGCAGCTCACTCCGGCGACTGGCCGGAATCCCGGCCCTCTATGCGGTCGGGCTGGCGCTACTGGCCTACGGCTTGCGGGTCGAGTTGCCGGCGCCGTTAATGAGCGGCATTCATGTGGCCGGCAGCGGGGCCATCCCGCTCATGCTCGTGATCTTAGGCATGCAGCTGGCCGGCCTGCGCGAAATCCGCAACCTGCGGCTGGCCGGGCCAGCCGCGCTCGGCCGGCTTGCCGTGGCCCCGCTTATCGCGCTCCTGCTAGCTGGCTGGCTGGGCCTGGAGGGGCTGAGCCGTAGCACCTCCATCATCGAGGCCAGCATGCCCACGGCTGTGATAACCATCATCCTGGCTACGCAATTTGACTTGCTGCCCGGCTTGGTCACGGCGACCGTCCTGCTTTCTACCCTGCTGAGCGCCGTCAGCTTGCCAATCGTGATTTCTCTGCTATCTCTCTGAACTGTGAGCGAGCGATTGGCCACGACGCGGCCGGATGTGGGCCATCTGCGAATTGGCCTGCTGTGCTTGGGGCTGGCGGTCTGGTTGGCCGCGGCCAGGCCGGGCGCGGCTCAGGCGCTGCTGCGGGCCGAGTCGGCCGCCGAGTACGACTTTGGCCAGGTGATGCGCTTTAGGCTGTCGGCCGGGGCCGAGCGGCCGATCGTGGCAGCTACGCTCTTGGTGAGCGCGCCCGATCTGCCCAACACCCTGACGGCCGACCCGGAGTTCACACCCGGCCGGGAAATTGAGCTGGAACACCGGCTGGACCTGACCGAGCACCGGCTGGCGCCCTTCAGCTATGTGAGTTACTGGTGGCAATTGCGCTTGGAAGGGGGCGAGGAGGTCGAGGTTCCCGCGCGGACGCTGGAGTATGCCGACGACCAATTCGATTGGCGCACGCTAGAGCGGGATAGCTTGCAGGTGCGTTGGGCCGGCCCCGACGCCGAACTGGGTGGGTTGGCCATGGACACACTGGCGAAGGCGCTGGCAAGCGTGCAGACGCTGATTCCGGTCGAGCCACCCTTACCGCTTCGGGTCTATGTTTACCCGTCGGCTAACGAGCTGCGGGCTGCTTTGCGCCTGTCCGGCCGCGACTGGATTGGCGCGCACGCTCGGCCGGAGCTTGGCCTAATCCTGGTAGCGGCTTCGAACCCACGAACGGCAGCGGCGGACCTGGCCAAGGACCTGCCCCACGAGCTGAGCCATTTGCTGCTGTACCGGGCAGTCGGCACCAACTATGCCAACACGCCGCGCTGGCTGGACGAAGGGCTGGCGTCGTTGTTCGACGGCCAAGCCAACGGAACGTATGCCGCCGTGCTTGAAGAAGCGGCCGCGGCCGGCGCGACCCTGCCATTTAGCCAGCTTTGCAGGGCCTTTCCGGCCGGCAGCGACCAGGCGCTGCTGGCCTACGCCCAGAGCGAGTCTTTGGTCCACTTTATCAAGGCCGAATACGGCAATCAGGCTTTGACGAGCATGGTGGCTGCCCTGGCCGACGGCGCCGACTGCGAAGGGGTCAGCCGGCGCGCGCTCGGCGTTTCGCTGGCCGAGCTTAATGAGACCTGGCTCGGGCAGATAGCGCCCCAGCCATCGTTGGCGCGCTTCTGGCGCGAGGCGGCCGTCTGGCTGCTGCTGGCTGTGGCCGGTTTTGGCCTAACGGCCCTGTTTGTCCTGTCGCCCACAAGGAAGTCGGATGGCGAATCCGGAACTTGACCTGCTGCCTTTTGAGGCACTCTTTCGCCAGGGCAGTGCGCTCTTACAGCGGGGCCTGGCGACTGAGGCCCAGCCGCTCTTGGAACGCGCTTATGAGCTCGAACCTGACGACGCCGACATCGCCCTCAACTTGAGCGGCGCCTATATCCTGGCCGGCCGTTTTCGAAAGGCGGTACCAATTCTGGAGCGCTTGGTTGAGGCCGCGCCGAACAACCCGGCCGCCTGGCTTAATTTGGGCGCAGCCTACCTAGGCAACCCGATCTTGGCCCGGCCGGCTGAACAAGTGCGGGCCATCGAGGCCTTCGAGCGCGCGCTGGCGCTGAATCCGGCCGCGCCGCACGCCGCCTATAACATTGGCCTTATATATCGCGACCGGAGCGAAATTGAGAGGGCCATCCATTGGTTCCAGCAGGCGTTGAGGGCCAACCCGGCCGACATGGACGCCCGTCGCCTGCTCGAGCGGCTGGCGGCGCCCGCGGCCGAAGAGGAGTGAGTCGGCGTAATGACGCCGTTGGCCGCCCTCATAAGAAGGTGGCGATCTCCTCTAAGGCCTTCCGTCTGATGTTAGGCACCTTCGCACCCGCAGCCGGGTAACCGCACACCAGCAGCATGAAGGCGCGTTCGTGCGCCGGCCGGCCCAGGATGCGGTTCAGGAAGTTCATTGGGCTGGGGGTGTGGGTCAGCATGGCCAGCCCCGCATGATGCAGGCCGCTGATCAAGATGCCGCAGGCGATGCCGACCGATTCGGTGGCGTAATAGTGCTTGATGCGCCGGCCGTCTGGCAATATGCCATGTGACTGGACAAAGACGGCGATCAGATAAGGGGCCACCTCCAGATAAGGTTTGTGCTCGTCCGTGCCTAGGGGAGCCAGGGCCTCCAGCCATTCCGGTGGGGCGCGCCGGGCGTAGAAATCTCGCTCCTCCTCCTCGGCCGCCAGCCGAATCTGGCGCTTCAATTCGGGGTTGGCCACGACAACGAAGTGCCAGGGCTGTAAGTTGGCGCCGCTGGGTGCGCTGCCGGCCGCCCGCAGGCAATCCTCGACGACCTCTCGCGGCGCCGGCCGATCGGAAAAGGCGCGCACCGTCCTCCGCCGCCCCATCTCGGCAAAGAAGGCGTTCGCCCGCCCCTGCATCTCGGCCGGCGAATATTCTCGGTAGCCACTCAGGGGGATGAATTGCCCTTCAGCCATGGCTGTCCTCTTCTTGGCCCCGCCCAAATCGTTACGGCGCTGCCCAGCTTAGCCCATCCGGGCAGATTGCCAAAGGCCGACCGAGCGCGGCGGTTCGCAGCCGCAATTGTGCTAGAATCGCGGCCATGCCTTCCGAGCATGTAGTCATCGCCGGCGGCCTGGCCGGCTCCGAAGCGGCCTGGCAGGCGGCCGAGGCCGGCCTTCAGGCCGAGCCGGAGTGCGCCTAGAGCGTGAGCGTTATCGGAGCCAGCCCCAGCTTGGGGCCCGCCTGCGGCAGGCGCCCGTCCACGAGGTTGCGCCTCATCTTCATTCTGCTGGTTAGTCTCACGCTGCCCGCCTGCGGCCGGCTGGCGGCCGGGCCAGGCAGCGGCCTAAGCAACCAGGAAACGGCCACGCCCCGGCCGTCGCCCAGCCCGACGCCGACGCCGGCCCCGCTGACATTTGACGGCCAACAGGCATTTACCTACTTGAGCGAGCAGATGGAATTTGGCCCCCGTTGGCCAGGCAGCCCGGGCCACGCAGCCGTGGGCGACTACATCGTCGCCCGCCTAGGGGAGCTTGGCTGGCAGGCAGTCGAGATGCGCTTTGAATACCAGGGCGTGCCGGCGCGTAACATCCTGGCCGAGGCCAACGCCGGCGCCGGGCCGGTTATCATGTTCGGCGCCCATTACGACAGCCGTAAGATAGCCGACCAGAGTCCGCCTCCGTTTGAGCCAGTGCCCGGTGCTGTTGATGGGGCCAGTGGGGTCGCCGTCCTGCTTGAATTGGCCCGCACCCTCGACCTGGAAATGGTCGAAAATGAGGTCTGGCTGGCCTTCTTCGACGTCGAGGATCAGGGTGGCGGGGGAATGCCCGGCTTCGACTGGATCGCCGGCTCGGCCTACATGGCCCGCACCCTGACTGAGCTGCCATCGGCGATGGTGCTGGTAGACATGATCGGGGATGCCGATCAGCAGCTATACTATGAGGGCAATTCCGACCCGACCTTGCGCGAGGAGATTTGGGCTGTGGCGGCCGAGTTGGGCTATGGGCAGCAGTTCGTGCCCCAGGTGCGCCACACGATGACCGACGACCACATACCGTTCGCGCGGCGGGGCGTTCCGGCCGTCGATATCATAGACTTTGATTATCCCTATTGGCACACGGCCGAGGATACGGCCGACAAGGCCAGCCCGGAGAGCCTGATGCGGGTCGGCCAGACTTTGGAGCTCTGGCTGGAGGCGGAGTGACGCCGCCGGCCATTAGCTTTCAGGGAGAGTGAATGGACATACTGTTGGAGCATCAGATTAGCGCCGTCACCGTTTACCCCGACCAGGCGCGGGTGACCACCGCCGGCGAAGCAGCTCTTGAGGCCGGCCGGTATCGCCTGATCCTGGATGAGCTGCCGCTAGCGCTGGATCCCGCTTCGCTGCGCGCTGCCGGCCGAGGCTCGGCCCGGGTTCGCATCCTGGCGTTGGACGTGCGCCGGGCGCAGTATGAGCAGGCCCCGGCCGCCAAGGTGCGCGAGCTGGAGGCGGAAATCGAGCGCCGGGAAGCAGACCTGAAGGTGGTCAGTGACGCGCTGGCCGTCCTGGCTGCCCAGCAAAGCCATCTCGAAGGGCTGCGCCAGGCGACCAAACAGTATGCCCAGGGCCTAGCGCGTGGCAAGACCTCGGTCGAAGATCAGGCCAGGCTAACGGAGTTCCTTCGCGAGCAGGACGAAGCCAATCGCGCCGCTGGCCGTGAGCTAGACGCTCGCCAGTTGGCGCTCAACAGGACCGTGGACAAGTTGCGCCGCGAGCTGGCCCAGCTTCAGGCAGCGCGGCCCAAACAGCGCCAGCAGGCGAGCATCGAGCTGGAGGTGCTGTCGGCTGGCGACTTTCAGGCTGAGGTGAGCTACCTGGTGCGCGGGGCCGGCTGGCAGCCACTCTATGACGTGCGCTTCGATGGCCGCTCGCAGGTGCCTGCTCTGACAATCACGACGCTGGCCCAGGTCAGCCAGACCACCGGTCAGGACTGGCAGGGTGTGGCTTTGAGTGTTTCGACCGCCCGGCCGGAGGTCAACGCGCAGCGGCCGGAGCTGAAACCGTGGTACCTGGACGTGGCCCGGCCGGCGCCGCCGCCCCGCCCTGCGCGCGTTGCGCCGGCCAAGGCGATGACGCTGGCCGCCGCGGCCGATCAGGCGCCGGTTGAAGCGTTCGGCGGGCCAGTGTCTGAGGCGGCTGAGGCCGTGGTGGCTGTGGCAAGCGCCAGCGCGTCTGAAACCACAGTGAGCTACGCCGTGGCCGGCCAAAGCGACGTTCCCGGCGACGGCTCGCCACGCAAGGTCACCCTGTCCCAATTTGAGTTGGAGCCGATGATCGATTACCTCAGCATCCCCAAGCAAAGCCCGGCGGCCTATCGCCGCCTAAAGGCGCGCCTGGAGGCGGCCGGCCCCCTACTGGCCGGCAGCGCCAATCTCTTTGTGGGCGACGACTTTATCGGCGCCACCCATCTCGATTACCTGCCGGACGGCGACGAATTGGTGCTGCTGCTGGGGGCCGAGGAGCGGATTACGGTCGAGCGCGCGCTGGTTCTTCGCGAAGTGGACAAAGTGCTGCTGCGCGACCGGCGCCAACTGCGTTATGGTTACCAGATTGCGCTCCATAACTTAATGGCCCGAGAGGTAGAGATTGAGCTCCACGACCAGGCGCCGGTCCCGCGCCACGAGGAGATCAAAGTGCGTCTCGAGCGGGCGACGCCGCCGCCGGCCGAACACAGCGACTTGAATCTGCTCGCATGGCATCTCAAGTTGCCGGCGGGCGCGGAACAAAAGGTCAGCTTTGAATTCTCGGTTGAGCATCCCCGGCCGCTGCAGGTTGTCGGCCTGCGCGACTGAGTGGCGGGCGTCTAACTGACCTCGACAGCGGAGGACACCCATTCCACACGAAGTGCGAGAGACCCAGCCGCCCCAGGAACGCGCTTTCCTGGTGGGCGTTGAATTAAGGAGTAATCCGGAGTTGCTGCCGGTGGACGACAGTCTGGTTGAACTAGCTCGCCTGGCCGACACGGCCGGCCTGATTGTTGCCGGCCGGGCCAAGCAGACGCTCGATCATCCCGACAGCGCCACCTTTATCGGCAGCGGCAAGTTGACCGAGGTCAAGGCATTGGTGTCTGAGCTGGGGGCAGACCTGGTCATCTTTGACGACGAACTCCGGCCGCGCCACCAGCGCGAGCTCGAGAGCGCCCTGGGCGGCGAAGTGCGCGTCCTGGATCGCACCGCCCTCATCCTGGATATCTTCGCCCTGCATGCCAGCACCCGTGAGGGCAAGTTGCAAGTTGAGCTGGCCCAGCTTGAGTACCGCCTACCACGGCTTACCCGCATGTGGACGCACTTGGCGCGCCAGGCGGGCGGCCGGGCCGGTGGCCTGGGCGGTGGCGTCGGTTTGCGCGGCCCGGGCGAAACCCAACTTGAGGTTGACCGGCGCGAAATCGGCCACCGCATTGCGACCCTGAAGGCTGAGCTTGAGGACGTGCGCGCCCACCGCGGCCGATATCGGGCCAAGCGCCGCCAGACGGAGCTTCAGGTAGTGGCCATTGTGGGTTACACCAACTCCGGCAAGTCCACGCTCTTGAACCAGCTCACGGGAGCGGACGTGCTGTCGGCCGACCAGCTTTTCGCTACCCTGGATCCGACCACGCGCAGGCTGGTCGTGCCCGGCGGCCGGGAGGTGCTGTTCACCGACACGGTAGGCTTTATCCAGAAACTGCCGCCCGACATTGTGGCTGCCTTTCGGGCCACATTGGAGGAGATTACCGAAGCCGACGTGCTGCTGCACGTGGTTGACGCCACACATCCCCAGGCGGCCGCCCAAATTGAATCCGTCGAAGACATCTTGGCCGAGCTGGAGGTTGACCATTTGCCCACCCTGGTTGCGCTCAACAAGGTGGACCGGTTGCCGGAGGGCCAGGATCCGGCCGCGGGGCTGCCGTTGGCGAAGGTGGCCGTGCCCATTTCTGCCCTAACCGGCAAGGGCATTCAGGCCTTGATGCTGGCGCTGGAGGGGCTCATCGAGTCTCAGTTTGAGCCCTTAGTAATTTTGCTGCCCTATCAGCGCGGCGACTTGTTGTCGCTATTTCACGAGCGCGGCCAGGTGGATGCCGAGGAGCACACCGCCGAGGGGATCTACCTTGCCGGCCGGCTGCCCAAGCGCCTGCTGCCCTATTTCGCCGGTTATCAAAGGGAGCGCCGGCCGGAAGCGCCCTGAGACGCACAGCCGTGTATGAGCGCATCAACCGGTTCCTCGACGCGGCCGCCGATTTTCTCGGCCGGCGGCCTGGCTTCCTGCCCCTGGTTGGCCTGGCTCTCGTGGCGCTCAGTCTGGCCCTTGAGCTTATCCTAGATCCGGGCCACTGGCTGGTGCAGGCTGACCTCCTGCTGCACCTGGGGGTTATCGTTGGCCTGATCGGCCTGCTCCTCATCCGGCCGCTGAGCTGAATCGTGAATCAGATTGAGCGTATCAAGGCCGGCCGGGCAGTTCAGCACGCCCTGGCGGCGCTGGAGGCCGAGCTGAAGGCGACCATAGAACAGGTGATCGCCATCCAGCAGATTCCGGCGCCAACCTTCGCCGAGAGCCGGCGCGCCGACCACATTCAGGCACAATTCGGCCGGCTCGGCCTGAGCGATGTCAGCCAGGACGACTCTTTTAACGTCTACGGCCGGCTGCCGGGCGAGATGGCGGCCCGCCCCGTAGTGGTCACGGCCCATATGGACACCGTCTTTCCCCTTGGCACCGACTTGAGCCTGAAGCCTGAAGCTGGGGGCGCTGACGGCCGCGGCCGGTTGGCAGGCCCTGGCCTGGCGGACAACTCGGCTGGGGTGGGTGGTCTGCTGGCGTCTGCCGGGGCCCTGCGCCGATTCCACCTTCGCACTGTGCAAGACGTCTGGTTTGTGGCCAATACGCGCGAGGAGGGCCTGGGCAACCTGAGCGGCATGCGCGCTGTCGTCGAGCGTTTCGGCCGCGAGGCGACTTATCTGGTGGTCGAAGGTGGTTCCTTCGGCCACATCTATCATCAGGCGGTGGGCGTACGCCGTTTTCGGCTGGAGGTCAGCACGGCTGGCGGCCACTCGTGGGGTGACTTTGGCGCGCCCAGCGCCATCCACGTGCTGTGCCGGCTGGTTGCCGATGTCGGCCGGCTGACGCTGCCAGCCGAGCCCAAGACCACCTACAACGCCGGCTTGATCGGAGGCGGTACAGGCGTAAACACCATCGCTGCCAGCGCCGAATGCCTGCTTGATCTGCGCTCTCAGGAGATGGACGCGCTCGAAGCACTGGTCGGCGCTGTCGAGGGGCTGGTGGCTGCGGCCGCGGCCGAGCCAGGCGTGCAGGTTGCCTTGACCACAGTTGGCGACCGGCCGGCCGGCACTCTCCCGCGCCAGGCGGCCCCGGTTGCCCTGGCGGCCGAGGCGCTGGAGGCTGTGGGCTGCCAGAATATCCGGTTCATGGCCGGCAGCACCGACGCCAATATCCCCATTAGCCAGGGCATCCCTTCGGTGTGCGTCGGACTGGCCGAGTCGGGCAATACCCATCGCCTGGATGAGTACATAGATTTCAGTTGTTTTCCGCAAGGGCTACAGCAACTTCTGCTGCTGATCTTGGCCTGCGCCGGTTATAAGGACGACCGGGAATGAGCCAACCAAACGCTGGCCGAGCCACCCGGATTACAGACGAAGGCCAGGACGCTGCCGAGTTGACAGCCGCCAGGATCAGAGCCGCCCGTGGCCTGCCGGGCCACCCGGCCGGGGATTACTTGGTACCCTACCGCAACGTCGGCCAACTGCTTGCGATGCGAGCCAGCGAGACGCCTGACAAGACGTTCTTGATCGCCTACGACGCTGAGGGCAGCCGGGCCGAGTTCAGTTTCCGTGAATTTGAGCGGCGGGTAAACCAGTTAGCCAATCTGATGGTCGGCCGGCTGAGTGTGCGGCGAGGCCAGCGCGTGGCCACGCTGGCCCATAATGACCTTCTGACCTGCCTCATCTATTTCGCAGCCTGGAAAATCGGCGCGGCCGTCGCGCCCCAGAACACGGCCGAAGACGACCGGCGCATCGCGTTCGTGATTGACAACGCTGAGGCGCGCGTGCTGTTCTGCTTCCCGGAGTATGAGGCGCGCGTGCAGGCCATCCAGCCTGAGCTGCCCAAGGTAGATGCCGTTGTGGTGTTGGACGAGGCGTTCCTGGCCGAAGTGGGGGAGCAGCCCAACAGCTTTGAGCCGGTCGAGCCGCCCTACCTGGAGGACGAATGCCTGCTGGTCTACACCAGTGGCACCACGGGTGCCCCAAAAGGGGTCGTGCTCAGCCACTATAACCTGTTGGTGGACGCCCTGGGCATCAGCGCCTGGCAGGGCATCAGCGGCAACCAGCGCATGATGTGCGTGTTGCCCATCCACCACGTCAACGGCACCATCGTCACCCTGATCACGCCCCTTTTTGTCGGCGGCGGCATCGTCCTCAATCGCGCTTATTCATCAAGCACGTTTTGGCAGCGCATCGCGGCCGAAAAGGTACACATCGTTTCGGTCGTGCCTACCTTGCTTCAGTTTAGCTGCGAATATGGCGACCAGCGCGCTGCGGCCGGGCTGTCTATCTGGGGCGACGGCGTCACGCCGGCCGACCTGGCCCACTTTCGCCACCTGATCTGCGGAGCCGGCACGTTGGCGGTTAGCCTGGCCGAACGTTTCGAGCGCCAGTTTGGCTTTCCCATCCTCCACGGCTATGGCCTGAGCGAGACGACCTGTTACTCCTGTTTCTTGCCGATCGACTTGTCGCCGGAGGCCCACCGCGCCTGGATGGCTGATCATGGCTATCCCTCGATTGGCTGCCCAATCCTGCCAAACGAAATGGCGATCTTTGCGGCCGACGGCTCAGGCCACCCGTTGGGGCCGGGCGAACGGGGCGAGATTTGCATCCGCGGCCATAACGTTACGAAAGGCTATTACCGTCGGCCGGACGCCAACGCCGAAACCTTTAAGTTTGAGTGGTTCCGTTCCGGCGACGAGGGCTTCCTTCAGCACGACGATCGAGGCCGGCGCTTCTTCTTTATCACCGGCCGGATCAAGGAGTTGATCAACCGGGGCGGCGTCAAATTTAGCCCTTTCGATATCGAGGAGGAGCTGCTGCGTGTGCCTGGCGTTTCGGTTGGCCTGGCGGTGGCCTTCGAGAACGACTATTACGGTGAGGAGATCGGCGCTTACGTGGTGCCGGCCGAGGGCGCCAGGCTCGAAGCGGAAGCGATCATCCGCCACTGCCGCGCCCGGCTGGGCTTTGCCAAGAGTCCCAAGGTGGTGCTGTTCGGCCGCGAAGCGCCGGTGACCAGCACCGGCAAATATCAACGGCTGGCCTTGCGCGACCGCTTTAGCGATTGGAAAGAGGTTCAGTTTCGAGAAAACGAGGCATGAATTTTCAACCTACAGCCGAACAAGAGGAGTTCCGCCGCCTGGTGCACGACTTCGTCAGCCGCGAGTTGAAGCCCTTCGCCCAGGAGACAGACGAGACGGCCGAGTTCAATTGGCCGGCGGTGCGCAAGATGGGGCCGCTGGGCCTGCTGGGCCTGGAAGTCCCCGAAGAGTACGGTGGAGCAGCGCTGGACGCCGTCAGCAGCGCCATCGCTATCGAGGAGCTAGGCTGGGGCTGCGGCTCAACGGCGCTGGCTATTTCCGCTCATAATGGCCTAGCGCTGGGGCCGATCGTGCGTTACGGCAGCAAAGAACAGAAACAGCGCTGGCTGCCCGCCCTGGCGACCGGCAAGGGCAAGCTGGCCTGCCTGGCGCTGACCGAGCCTGGTGCAGGCTCCGACTTGCAAGGCGGAGTGCGCACTACGGCCGTCGTCGAGGGCGACTCGTGGATCGTAGACGGCAGCAAGATGTGGCTGACGAACGCGTCAATTTCGGACCTAATCGTCGTGCTCTGCCGCACCGGCCGCGACGGCGGCAGCCGCAGCCTGAGCCAGATCCTCATCCCCAGCGACACGGCCGGCATCAGCATTGGCCCGGCCGAAAAGAAAATGGGCCTCAAAGGCTCGCCTACGCATGCCGTTACTTTCGAGGAAGTGCGGGTGCCACGGGAAAATTTACTGGGCGAGCAAGGGCGTGGCTTGCAACAGACGCTGTCCACGCTGGACAGCGGCCGGGTCGGAATCGGCGCCCTGGCGGTTGGCTTGGCCCAGGCAGCCTACGAAGAGGCGCTCCGCTACGCCCAGGAACGGGAGACCTTTGGCCAGCCGATTGCCTATTACCAGGCCGTCCAGTGGATGTTAGCCGACGCCGCCACCGAAATCCAGGCCGCCCGGCTCATGGTTTATTACGCCGCCTGGCTGAAGGGCCTCGGCCGGGATTACACCAAAGAGGCGGCCATGGCCAAGCTGTTCGCCACCGAGATGAGCGAGCGCGTTTGCCGCAATGCCATTCAGATTCACGGCGGCTACGGCTACAGTCGCGAGTTTCCGGTCGAGCGCATCTATCGCGATACCCGCCTGATGACCATTGGCGAAGGCACCAGCGAGATTCAGCGGCTGGTGATCGCCCGCCGCATCCTAAACGCCTAACCGGTCGCAAGCACAAAGAAAAGGGGCGCTCCCAGCAGCGGGAGCGCCCCTTTTTGGTTTAGGCTATGGGCAACAGGGCGCGATCAGCTTGCCCGGTTGCGTTTAAGGATAAAGGTTCCGGCGGCGAGCAGGGCTGTTCCGGTCGCCAGCGCGATGACCAAGGTGTTCCGGCTGGATGGGCCTTCGCCGAAACCACTCAGCGCCACGCTGGTGGGCGGCAGTTGGTCCACCGTCGCCGTATCCGTGGCCACGGCAACGTTAACGCCGCCATCATCCTCGGCCGTCCAGGTGGCGGTGTTGGTCGTGTCTTGGGTGATGACCGTCGTCTCCGTCAGGAACGCGGACGCGCCCGGCCCCAACACGTAGGGGAAGTCGGTCAAGATCACGCCCAGCTGGTCATCCACCAGGTCGTGCAGCGTAAACGTTACGTTGCCCGTGTTCATGACCGTGTAGCAGTAAGTGACTTGTGCACCGCCGCCGCCGGCCGGCACTTGGATGGTGTCGGTCGTGGCGCAGGCGTTCGGGTCGGTGCCAACCGTCTTGGTAAGGACAATGCTGGGCGCATCCGGCGGCGGCGTAACCGTTAGCGTGACCGGCACGCGCACCTGAGGCGTCTGGGGGTCGTTGCTCTCAATGCACAGCGTGCTGGTGTAGACGCCTTGAGCCAGGCCGGCCGAGTCGAAGGTCACCGTGACCGGGCTGGTTGCGCCTGGGGTGGTCGTGCCGGCCGTGGGATCGGCCGACAGCCAGGGGGTGTCGCTCGGGGCGCAGGGTTCGCCGCCACCGCCGACAGTGCCCGAGCCGCGGATCATCCAGTTGCCCGGAAAGCCGAAGCTGTCAATCGTGCCGAAGGTCGGCGCCGGCAGCACCGGCGGGTCGGCCGGCGGGCCGGCGTAGATGCCTACCCACGAGCGCACCTGGCTGGCCGTCTGATCAAGGGCCGCCGGGAACTGGCCGGCCGCGTCGCAGTCCCGGTTCACCACCGCGATCAGCACGTCGCCCGGCCCACTCACCGCGATGCTGACCGGGTAGACGCTGAAAGCGTCCAACACCTGAATCGTCTGGCCGGTGGCCGAGCCGACGAAGTCAGCGCCGTTGGCCGGGTTATTGTCGGCGTCCTGGTAGACGTAGACGTCCATTACGTTGCCCACCGCGCAGCCGGTGTCGGTCGTCCACAGCACCTGGATCTCTTCCAAGGTGAAGGGGAACTCGGCCGCAGCGGGGGTGAAGCGGTTGAGCCAGATGAACTCGCCGCCGGCCGTCAGGCCGATAGAGTTTTCGGCCGTGCCGTCGTCGAGCACCAGGTTGACGCCGCCCTCGCTGTCCGGCGGGACCGTACCCGGCCCGACGGGCGCGCCGGCGCCGCTGGCGGCCAACTCAGCCACCGGGCCCTCGGCGCTGGACCCGTTCAGCACCACCGTCGGGCCCTCCTCGACAATTGTCCAGGCGAGGTCCTCATTGCCCAGGTTGGTGATGTCCAGGCTCTGGAAATTCACCTCGTCAGGCGGCTGGCTCTGCTCCAGGGTATCCGGGTCCACGTTGATAGTGGGCGGCGCTCCGCCGGCGGCCGCCAGCGACATATCGTCGTAGTAAACGCTGGTTGCGCTGTTGGCGAACAAGTCTACGGCGTTGATATTCAGAATGCCGCCGCCCGAAACTTCGTTCGTCCAGCTGCCGGCGAAGAGAAGGGCGTCGCCGTAATAAAAGGACTGGGTGTCCGCGTCAAGATTAATCTCGACGCGAAGCTCGACCCACTGATCCTCGAGCAGGGGCAGCGTGCCACCGCTGGCGCCATCATTCACGACCAGGTTTGCGGCGGCATCGAAGTTCACTTGAACCGACCAGTTATTGGGGCCGCCGTCGTTATAGGTGTTCAGCAGGATGAAGTAGGTTAAGCCGCTCATCGTGCTGGGGATATACTGCCAGGCGGTATAGGTCCAGTTGCCGGTGGTGTAGCCTGCATATTCCTGAACCAGGTCAGAAGGCCCGGCGATGTCCACCGAGTTAGGCGCGCTTAGGGCCTGGGCGTCGCTGGTGAAGGCCGTGAAGGCGGGGTTGTTGTCCCAGCCTTTCCAGCCGCCGACCCCGTGCAGATCCTGACCGGTGGGGTAGGAGTCGAAGTCATCCGACCAGCCACCTGCAGCGAGCGCGACCAGCGGCAACGCCAACGCAACGGCCAGCGCCAAAAGGGGAAGTAGCACTCTCTTTCGCATCGAAGCCTCCTTGAGCGTGTAAAGTTACCGCTCCGGCCGCGGCCGGGCGGCGCCAAACAACAGCTCCCCAAAGTCAGACCAAACTACGGTTTCGGGATTTGCCCACACTCGCGGCCGGTCAGGCAGCGACCGATCTTAAGGTAAAATGAGAACCCCGATACCAGCCACATTATAACAGCCTGAGCGTCAAACGGGTACAGTCAGTTCCCCCCAAATTCCTTTCCAATTCTGACGCCAGGCTCCAACCCATACGATAGTAACGGCCGGCGAGCCAATCCGCCATGAGATCGTCATAGTGGGCCGACTCCGGCATGCCCGACTGGCCGGGGGCGTGGGAGGCATAACACTCCTCCCAGGCTCCAAGATCTAGCACCTGGCGGTAGTTGGGCGCGATTAACACTGGCTCCGGCAGTTGGAAGGGCAATCCGGCCGTCTGGAATGGGGTGTCCCCGTCGCCTCCAACTGCAAAGCTGCCGACGTCAAACAGCCGGTCGAGTGGGCTAACGGCCGATAAGGCGTGGCGGCAGGTGAGTTGGTGCAGACGGCCCCAACTCCACTCGTCGGGCTGGGCGCCGAGCAAGTCGGTCAATTGATTTTCGGCCGCCTCCAAGGCCTCAGCAGCCACCTTGGACAGCGCTAGTTCGGCCCCCAGCAGTTCCGTGGGCGCACCCCGCACGATCTCCAGCAGGCGGGCGCTCCACTGCCCGTGCAGTTCGGACAGCGGATAGAGCACGGGATGCGGGCCAAGGCCCAGGCTCTCGGCCGCCAATGTCTCACCCAGCCTGGGTGCCAGCAGACGCCGAGAAAATTGGCCGACAAAGGCCCGATAGACGGCCGCGGCCGGGCTGTCAGGCGCCATCTGCCCGTCCCAGCTGGCCAACAACCGGGCCGCAGCCAGCCTAGTGGCGCTGTCCAGTGACCATTCGGCCATCGCGGCGGCAACAGCCCGGCCGGGCAGCGAGGTGCAGTCCAATTGGGCCGCCATGCTGGCTTCAAGTGTGAGCGGCTCGTCATCGTCGAGCAGCTCGACCAGCCGCGCGGCCCGGAAGCCGTTGCGCCAGCAGGCGCCCAGGTCGTAGGGGTAATCATCGCCCGCGATTTTGTGATTGGCACAAACGATCAGCCCTTCAGGTGGGTTGAAGGCGGCCGGCATGTGCTCGGCCGGAATCAGGCCGCGCCATTCATGCTGCCCGTCCCAGCCAGGCGCCGGCAGGCGGTTGTCGCCGGCCGCCCTGATAGGAACGCGGCCGGTCGCCAGATAGCCGATGTTGCCCCCGACATCCGCATAGACCAGGTTGAGCGATGGGCCGCCGATCTGCCGGCCGGCGTCCAGAAAGCGATCCCAGTCTTGAGCCAGGTTGAGGGCGGCAAACGCTCCCAGGCCCGCCGTTGGCTCGAGCGCCATGGAAGCCAGAGATAGCTCCTGTCGCCCGTCTCCTACTAGCGCGCCGATGAGTGGGCCATGCTGGGTCCGGCGCACGTGCTCGGTGTGGGCTCGCCGGCCGCGAACTGGGATCACCTCAAGCTCGGTTTCGAGCCTGCGCCAGCCGGCGGCCGTCTGATAAAGTTCCGGATCGTCGGGCCTGAGACGTTCGACATACAAGTCTTCGACATCAATGAAGGACAGCGTCGCGCCCCAGCCGACGCGCTCGTTGTGGCCTACCAGCACGTAGGGCAGGCCGGGCTGGGAGACGCCGGTGACGTGGCAGCCTGGTTCGCCCGCGGCCGGGCTCCATTCGAGCTCGTTGTAATACCAGAGTGAAGGCGCGGTCATGGGCAAGTGCATGTCGCTGGCCAGGATCGGCCGGCCGCTGGCGGTGCGCCGGCCGGCCACGGCCCAGGCGTTGCTGCCCCGGCCGCTGCCCTCCGGCCCGCGCCACAAGAACGGCCCGGCTGCAGCCTCAAGCATGGCTGCCATCGCGCTCGACGCCAAGTCCACCTCATGGGGTAAGATATGGGGGTTACCGGCCGGGTAGCCGGGCTCGCACTCGGCCAGCAATGCGGGCCCGCCGACCTCCAGCAACTTGGCCCGGGTCAATTCGGCCGCCCAGCCGCTTGACAGGCTCCAGGCCAGCAGGCGGGCAAAAGCCAATGAGTCCAGCGGCCGCCAGGGGGCCGGATCGCAGCCCAGCAGACGAAACTCCAGCGGCCGGTGGCGCATCAAGCCCAGCCAGGCGTTGACACCATCGCTGTAGGCCATCAGGTCATCGCGCAGGGATTGGTCAGCCCGCCGCCAGCTCGCCTCGGCCAGGCGCCGAAAGCCGAGCGTTCGCGTAAGCCGGTCGGTGGGCAACGCCGCCGGACCCAATATGGCGGCCAGCATCCCGTTCGCCAAGCGCCGGTTCAGCTCCATTTGCCAAAGGCGATCCTGGGCATGGACAAAGCCCTGCCCATACAGCGCATCCCAGCGGTCGGCCGCCTGAATGTGCGCGAAGGCGCGCGGGTCGCGCCGGATGCAGATGGCGTGTCCGTGACCGGGCACATATATCCGGCCGGTGGTCTGGGGCAGGCGGGCTTTTCCGCCGGCCCTTAAGATGGATCGTAGAAAGTGTCCGCTTCGGCTCGGCCGTTCCAACGCCATGACTTGGCCACCGGGCGCCTGGGCTCCCTGCGGCGGCGCCCGGTCACCATCCTACCCGTTTCGGGACAATTTGCCACGCTTCTTGGCGTAGCGTTCGGCCTGCGAGAAGATCCATAGACCAAGCGGAACTGTCACTCCGGCCGACAGTAACGCCGGGCCGATGTAGCGCCACAAGCCGGTCACCGCGACGCCTTCCAGCACGGCCGCCCGAACGCCTTCCAGCACGTACCAGGCCGGCGAGACCACCGCCAGGCTTTGCAAGGCGGCCGGCAAGACCTCGACCGGGTAATAGACGCCTGAGATGAGCAGCAGGCTGGCCACGATGATATGCGTCATCTGAGCGCCGCGCTCAGGAAAGAGCAGCGGCAGCACCGCGCCCATCACGCCGATGCCCACGAAAGAGACGCTGCCGGCCAACAGGACCAACAGCCCTCCTGCCAGATTGGCCTGGCTCAAATCGAGGTCGAAGAACAGCGTGGTGACCGCGAGGATGACGGCCGTGAAGAACGTGCTGTACACCACGGCAAAGGCCGTGTGGCCTACCAGGTGGACGATGCGCGGCACGGGCGCCATCAGCGTGTATTCGATGGTGCCCTCCCAACGCTCGATCTGGATGGCCTCAGACAGCCAGTAGAAGATGCTGGACAGGAAGCGCCAGACGAGCGTACCAATGAGCAGATAAAGCACCAGGTAGCGGGCGCCGAGTTGGCTTGAACTGCCGGTGAGCAACTCCATGCCGGGCGCGATATAGCTCACCGACAGGCTCTCGGTGATTGAGTAAACCAACCAGACGACCTCCCAGGCCCAATAGCGGCGCACCAGATTCCAATTGCGCTCGACGAAGGCAAAGGACGCCCGCGCTTGCTGGCTTGCGATGACCATAATATCCTCCGAAAGGCGGCCCCTGGTAGAGGCCTGCTCGCCTAGAGAGGCGCGTCCGCTTCGCTGACCAACGCCTTGCCGGTCAGCTGCAGGAAAACGTCCTCCAAGGTTGGCTCGTGGCCGTTGCTGGGCTTGGCCAGCGCCTTCAAGTTGAGGGGCGTGTCCAGGGCGACAACCCGGCCGCTATCCATTATCGCCACGCGGTCGCAAAGGTTCTCAGCCTCCAGCAGGTCGTGGGTCGTCAAGACGATGGTGGTGTCTTGCTTGTCGCGCAACTCACGGATGAAGGCCTGCACCTCGCGCTTGGAGCGCGGATCGAGGCCCGTCGTCGGCTCGTCCAGCAGCAGCAACATCGGCGAGCTCAAGAACGCTCTGGCGATAGCCACTTTCTGCTGCATACCACGCGACATCTCCTCCATCGGCTGGTTGACATTCTTGTCCGGGATGCCGAGCCGCCCCAAGATGCTCAGCACCTTCGGCCGGATCTCATCTCCGGCGAGCCCATAGAGGCGAGCGCCAAACATTAGATTCTCCATTGGCGAAAGCTTCTTGAAGAAGGATGCCTCGACTGATACCCGGTTGATCATCCGCTGGGCGCCAATTGGGTCGCTGACGACATCCCGGCCGAAGACGGTGATCCGTCCCGCGTCCGGCAGCAGCAGCGTCGCAATCAGCCGGATCAGCGTGGACTTGCCGCCGCCGTTCGGCCCCAGAACGCCGAAGATCTCGCCCCGGCCGACCTCAAAGCTCACGCGGTTCACCGCGACGGTCGGCTTCTTGCCTTCGCCGCTGTCGGCCGCCGGCCGCTTCCGCGGCCAACCGGCCAGCCGGCCTGCCCGCTTCCGTTTGCCGAATACCTTGTATGCCTCTTGAACACTAAGGGCCGCAGCCCCATTTTCTTGCGCCATGTCGTTTCTCCTGATAGGGCGCAGCAAGTATCGCCCCTACGCCGCCGCGCTCTCCAGCTCGCGCCGGATAGCCGGCCGACCGGGTCGAATCAGCTTTTCGTAGACGTCACGCTCGGTCTTCACGCGCATGCCGGCCTTGCGGTATAACTCGGTAGCGCCGGTCAGGCTCTGGCTGTCGACTCCCAGCCCAACGCGGCGCGCGCCCAAGGAGTCCAGGTGGCCGAACGCTTCCAGCAACAACGCCAGGCCAAGGCCGCGGCGGCGCCACGGCCGGCGGACCGCTAACTCGGCCACCCAGGCCATGTCCGGGTCCTCATAGCTACGCAGCCGGTAAGCAACCAGGCCGGCGACCTCCGGGCCGTCGAGGGCCAGGATCCAGTGCATCGGGTTGTCGCCGGCCGACTCCATGCGGTGGAGCCAGCCCTCGTATTCCTGCTCAAAGGACACTTCGACGTTGCCCCAATGATCCTGGAAGGCATCTCTGAGCGCCTGGATCACGGCCGGGAACTCGGCCATGCTTGCCATAGGCCGGACTTCGAAGCCATTCGGGAAGTGCGGCCGGGCCGGCGGGCCGTCAAGGGCGGCCGCCATGGTCCAAAAACGGCGGACGGGCTGCATGCCCAGCGCCTCGAGGAACGCGCGGCCGTGGGCGTCCTGGGCGTAGACCGACGTCTGAAGGATGACCTCCAGCTCCTCTGGCAGCTTCTCGGCGGCTCGGCGGGCCCGAACGTCAATCCAATCCATCAGGCGTGTGCCCAGGCCCCGGTTGAAGTAATCCGGGTGGACGGCCGCCCAGCCGAAGAGCCGCGCGCCGCGGTCACCGAAGAAGTCAGCGTAGGCTACGATCTGGCCGTCGCCGCCTAAGGCGACCTGGGATGCCGCCGCCAGGTCGAAACCCGGCGACTGCCACTCGGCCAATAGCGTCTCTTCATCCAAGTCTTGCTCACCTGCCACGCGCTTGGCGTAGG
>JBOGUG010000391.1:0-1117 GCA_050696115.1 Promineifilaceae bacterium (SeqCode)
CGACAACGATGACGCTCTGTGGCTGCATCCCTTCACCGATCATGATGACGAGCGGAAGGTGCTGGCCTGGCGCAGCCCCAACCAGGCCGGCGAGTACGTCATCCTGAGGCCCACGGCCGACTCCCACCCCCTGCCCTGGGCGCAGGCCAATGGAGAGACCCTGTCCTATCCATCGGCCGACAGCCGGCGGTTGCCGCCGCGGCTGGACTTCACCAACCCCGACTATCTCGGTCTGGTAGATCCCGATACCGCCGGCAGCCTGGGCGAAGGGGAGAGTTACAGCGTTGAGGCAATGGAAGCGGCCATCAGTCGTGCCATTGCCAACCAGGGAGCGCTGGGCATGTACTGTAATTCGCTGATGTTGAACAAGGCCCTCTATGGCCGGCTGCCGGATCGCCCCCCTGCCCCACTGGAGGACATCATTGACAGCGCCGTGAAGACAGGCGCGGACTTGAGCCAGGTGGTGGCCTGGAACTATGCCAACTCGCGGAAGATTCTGGAGAGCAGAGTTCCCGTCCCGGCCGTCCTGCACCAGCGGCTGAGCATCGACTGGTCGGATAAGGAGAACCGTCCTCCCCTACCCGGTACGAGCAACGCCCACTGGCTCGACCGGCTGGAAGCGGGCGTCCGGGCGCATATTCAGGCTGTAGGGCAGCAGCGAGACAAGCTGGTTCAGCGCACCCGGCCGCCACAAGCCCTCTTTGACCGCGCCCTGGCTGACCTGGAGGCAGTCCGGCTGGGAGCGGGGTTGAACCAGGCGTATACGGCCGCGTTACGCATGGGCAAAAAGGGCGGGCACACGAACGCGCTGGAGCGAGCGAAAGGCGCGGCCGAAGACTATCTGGCCCACTTTCCCCCAAAACAGCGTCGGGCGATTCTGCGCGGGGCGTTGGCAAGTGCATACAAGGGGGAGACGCCGGCGGCCGATACGGCCGCCTGGCTAGCGCCTACCACGGATGAACGTGAGCTGACGCGGCCCGGCATCGGCCGATCCTCAGTTGCCTCCCTCACCATCGAGGCCCTGCGCGAGATTGGGCTGCTGGATGACATCATTGCCACCAGAGAGGGGCTGGTGGTTTATCCGGTAAAGTGGGACAGTAGGTTGTCTGAGTAATAG
>JBOGUG010000392.1:0-1112 GCA_050696115.1 Promineifilaceae bacterium (SeqCode)
GCTGGCCAATACCCAGTGCAGGCGCTGTGCCGGGTGCTGAAATATCCGCGCAGCAGCTACTATTATGCCGCGGTGGCGCCCAAGGAGACGGCCTTGCAAGCGGCGCTTGAAGCGGTGGCGGCGCAATGGCCGACTTACGGCTACCGCCGCCTGACCCGGCAATTGCGGCGCCAGGGCTGGCTGGTGAATCACAAACCGATCCAGGGCCTGATGCGACAGATGGGTTTGCAAGCGCGGCGGCCCAGCCGCCAGCCACGAACGACCGGCAGCCGCCACTCCTGGCCGCGCTTTCCCAACCTGGTGCAGGGCTGGGTCGTCGAGCAGCCCGAGCAGCTTTGGGTGGGCGACATCACCTACATCCGCTTGCAAAGGGACTTTGTTTTCCTGGCCATCCTCATGGACGTCTTCAGCCGCGGCATCCGCGGCTGGCATCTGGGCCGCGAGTTGGACCAAACGCTGACCCTGACCGCCCTGGAACGGGCCCTGATTGGCCGCCAGCCGCACATCCACCACTCTGACCAGGGCGTGCAGTATGCGGCGGCTGGCTATGTGGCCCGCCTCCAGGCGGCCGCGGTGGCCATCAGCATGGCCGAAGTCGGCCAGGCCTGGCAGAATGGTTATGCCGAACGGCTGATTCGCACCATCAAGGAAGAGGAGGTGAACCTGACCGAATACCGCGACTACCAGGACGCTTATCGCCAGCTTGGCCGGTTCCTGGACGACGTTTACAATCACAAGCGCATCCACTCGTCGCTGGGCTACCTGACCCCGGCTGAGTTTGAAAGCCAGTGGCTACTGGAACAGGTAATGGCCGACCGTTGAATACAAGAATCGAGATTTTTGTGTCCAAAAATGGGGGTCACTACAAGAGACAAACTGTTCGCTGAGTGGCTAGAAGGCTATGTAAACCCCGAGTGGATGAAGGCACAGAGCCTGATACCACATGGTATTGATCTGTCGCTGGGTAGCTTTCGCGTTTTTTTTGAAGCCCGCCGCAACCTACTAGTTCAGGAACTTCGCAAGAAAATGGAGCGCCTTGCTCGAGGTCCCACCGGCGCAAGCGAGATGGAGGTGGAGGAACTAAGGACGGGCGAGGTTGACGAGGCTGAGCC
>JBOGUG010000393.1:0-18386 GCA_050696115.1 Promineifilaceae bacterium (SeqCode)
CTCTGGCCCAACACGTTTTACGCCAAGCAGGCCGAATACCGCCAGCTGTGGGCCACGCCTTTGCCGCTGCGCTTCGGCCGGCTACTGTATTTCTCCCTGGGCGGGCCGGAAGCTGGCTGGCGCGGCATCAGCGGCGCCCACCTGCTCTTGCTGCCCGGCCTGCTGTTGGCGGCCGGGCGGGCGCTGATGCCGGAGGAGCGCCGCGGCCGGCCGGCCGCCCTTCTGGCGCTGGCCTGGGCCGTTGCCCACGTGTTCCTTTACGCCTGGCGGCTGCCCGTCACTTACCAACATGGTCGCTATTTGTGGCCGGCCGTGCCCATTTTCATCCTCTTTGGCCTGCGTGGTTGGCTGAGCCTGTCGAGCCTGGTCGCCGGCCGGCTGGCGGCCCGGCCGCGGCTGCGCTTTTATTGGCGCGGCCTCACCCGGTTGACCTTCCTGGCGCTGCTGGTCGTCTTTCTGCTGCTGGGGGCGCAATCTTTTGCCCAGGACGTGGCCTTCATCAACGGGGAGATGGTGGCGGCCGCCGAATGGCTCGCCCGCTCGACGCCGGCCGCCTCGCTGGTGGCCGCCCATGACATTGGCGCCATCGGCTATTTCGGCCGCCGGCCGATCCTCGATCTGGCCGGCTTGATCACGCCGCAGGTCATCCCCCACATGGACGACCAGGCCGACTTGGCAGGCTATATTACGGCCGCCGGAGCGGATTATTTGGTGACGGCCCCCGGCTGGCCCTACGAGGGTGTGCTGGTCGCGCTGCCCTCGGAGCAACTGTATTCGGCCGGTTACGCCTGGACCCGCCAACAGGGGTTGAATAACACGGCCGTCTACGCCCTCGGCCCCTAAATTCGAGGTAGGCGCGCCCAGGCGCTGGCCCCGGTGGCGGCTTGCGCCTGCGCCACAGATTCCCTAGCGGTCCGGCGTGCGGTGAACGCGGCGCACCACGGCCTTGAACAGGATTAACGAAGCCAGTCCGTAAATTAGCAGAAAGAGATACCAGGGCGAGGGCATGAACAGCCGGTGGCTGTTGAACATCTGGAAAGTGCCGAAAATGGAATCGCCCTCGCGCAGGAACACGTCGCTCATGATCAAGGTGGCCGGCAAGTTGGTCGCGGCTGCCGCGATGCCCGCGTAGGCTGCCAGCGCCTGCTCCCACCAGCTCGTGCCCAGGCGAAGGGCCATGAACGCCGCTAACATGGAGCCGGCAATGGCCGCCATAACCGGCGTGCCAATGGTCAGCGTCAGGGCGGCCGCGAAGGTGGCGACGCTGCTGGCCAGGGTGGAGCGAAAACGCGTCGAGAAGAAGAGGCCCATCAGGGCGAAGGCCAAGGCCGACATGACAATCAGAAGCTGGGCGATGACGATCTCGACCAGCGAGATGCCTCCAAAGAAAAAGGCCAAGCCTTGGACGGGCAGCGAGACAAAGACCAGCAGCAGCACGTAAGCCAGGGCTGAAAAGAGCTTGCCCGCTACCAGTGAGCGCGCCGGCAGCAGCGTCGTGCGCAGCAAGTCATACGTCTGGCGCTCTTTCTCGCCGCTGATGGCCCCGGCCGTGAAGGCCGGCCCGATGAAAACTACCAGCGCTACCTGGACAACCATCACCATGCTGTACAGGGCCAAACCCACCTCGCGCGGGTTGGGCCCGCCGAAGCCGGCGCTGGACAAGGAGGCAAAGGGCAGGTAGACGAGAAGGACCAGGCCGGCCATCAGCGCCAGATAGACGCTCAGGATCACAAACGCCCGCCGGCCGCGCATCCGGCTGCGCAATTCCTTGACGACCACCGGGTTACGCCAGGGCAGGCGGCGCCAGTCGCGCCTGGCCATCAGCGCACTCACTGCACCACCCCTTTGGTTACCTGCATGAAGACGTCCTCGAGGTCCTCGGCCTGCTCGCTAAAGGAGACGATTGGAAATCCCTGCTGGATGAGGCCAGCCAACATCCGGCTCAGCTCCTGGTCGTCGCCGGCGAAGTGAAAGCGCAAGCTGCCAGCCGCGGGGTCGTCCTCGCCACCGCCTTCCAGGCCGGAGACGCCCGGCGCGGCCGCCAGGGCTTCGCGCAGCGCCTCAACGGGCCCCAAAGCGCGCACCGCCACCAGCCGCTGCGAGCGCAACATCTGGCGGATGTCGGCCATATCGCCGAAGGCCACCAGGCTGCCCGCCTCCAGAATTGCGATTTGGTTGCAGATGTCGGCCACCTCGGACAGGATGTGGGACGAGAAGAAGATCGTCTTGCCCATGTTCTTCAGCTCGCGCAGCAGCTCGCGCATCTCGATGCGCGCCCGGGGGTCAAGGCCGCTGGCCGGCTCGTCTAGAATAAGCACCTCTGGGTCGTGGGTCAGGGTGCGGGCCAGGCAAAGGCGCTGCTTCATGCCCCGGCTCAAATTTTCCACGTATTCGTCGGCTTTGTGGCCGAGGTCTACCAGGGCCAGCAAGTCGGCCGTCAGGCCACGCCGCGTGCTTTCTGGGATGGCATAGCAGGCGGCGAAAAAGTCCAGATACTCCCAGACCTTCATGTCCTCATAGACGCCGAAGAAGTCGGGCATGTAGCCGATCGCTCGGCGCACGCCCTGGGGGTCGTCGCTGACTGAATGGCCGGCCACCCAGGCCCGGCCGCGGCTGGGCTTGAGCAAAGTCGTCAAGATGCGCATGGTGGTCGTTTTGCCGGCCCCATTGGGGCCGATAAAGCCGACGACCGCTCCTTCTTCAATGGAAATGGTCAGCTCTTTAAGGGCTAGCAGGCCGTTAAAGACCTTGGTCAGGCTTTGGGTCTCGATGATCGCGGCCATGCTGTTGGAGCTACTCCGCGGCGAGGCCCATTAACGGCCAGGCGCGGGAAATGCCGATCCCCTCCAACCCCCGGTTTTCCAGCCGGACGCGAAGGCGGCCGTCGCCCGCCACGAATGGCTCGTACTCGGCGATCACAATTTCGCCCCAGTCGCCTACCGCCACCTCCCGCCAGCGGCCGGCCTGCCAATCCCAAAGCGAAACCTCGGGCAGGGGCTCAGCTCCGCCCGAAGCGGGTTCCAGGCTCAAGCTCAGGCTGATCGGCCGGGAGGGCCTTAGCTCGACCAGCGGCTGGAACTCGAATTCGATCAAGCTTGCTGGCGCCAGATAGAGATCGGTTGGCGCCCCGTTCATCGGGTCATTAGAGTTGAGCAAGTGGTACATCCAAAGCACGGGCTCGGCGCCATTCGGCTCCGCGGCCGCGTCCCGCCTGCGCAGAGGCAGTTTCAGAAAGTAGAGAGTGGTGGCCCGCTGCTCCACGTCTTCGACGCCGGTCTGCACGTCAATCTGGCTGGCGCTGCTCCAGGCCACCAGCATGGCCGTGCCAGATGCGGGGAAGGCGCTCAGGGTGTCGTCGTACTGGCTGACCGCCTGCAACAATTGGTAGCGCGGGTAGGCGACAGGGTCATTGTAATAGCTGGACGTGCCCAGCAGCGTGTCGGCGTGATCGAGCAAGTTGGCGCCGCCGAAGACGCTTGAACCCGGCATACCCGGTGACGCGCCGCCGCTGCCCAGCCCAAGGCCGGCCAGGCGCTCGCTGCGCGAAATCGTTCCGCCGGCCGCGATGTCGCCCAGGCCAATGGCAGTGCCGCCGACCAGCAGGGCGGCATCCTCCAACAGGGCGTTGCCCTCGTTGCGAAGCTGGATGGCCAACTCCGCCTGCCCAGAATCGAAAGCCAGCTCAACCTCGCCCGCCACGGCCGGCGCCGGCCGGTAGGCGGTGGCCACGAAAGTCGCCACTTCGCCGCCGTCCAGCCGCACGTCTACCAGGCGCGTCACGTCGGAGCGCTCCACTCGGCCGCTGCCCACGGCCGAAGCGCCCATGCTTGGCAGCCGTTCGTCCAGCGGCCGGCCCAGGGCGTCGGCCGGGAAAGTGATGTCGAGCCTGCGCCGCTGGGGCGAGTAGAAGCCATAGACGCTCTCGACCCGGACAGTCGGGCCGCCGACCTGGCCGTGGGCCACCGCCATTTCGTTCAGCACGGCCTGCGAATCGCGCAGCGCCGCCCCGATTACGAAGGCCAGCAGGGTGAAGCCCAGCACGACGGCCGGGATGGTAACCCAGGCCAGCTCACGCCGGCCGCGGGCCAACAGGTACAGGTAATTGATGGGGCCAACCAGCATGACGTACAGGCCGAGAAAGCAGGCCACCAGCGAGGCGGAAGGCAGATCCAGCTCGGGCAGCGCGCTCACCGCTTCGGAGGCGTTGAAGCTCTGCTGGATGCCGGCCGAAAAGACGCTCGGCCGAGGCACCGCCTCGGCCGCCGGCGCAAACAGGGCCTCCCGGCCGTCCCACTCAGCCAGCGACCCGGCCAGCGGGTCGAGCGCCAGGAAATAGAGCTTGCCTTGGCCGTGCCGCCGGACGGCCAACAGCGGCGTGGTGTTGTGCAGCGCCAGAGCCTCGCCGCCGCCCACCAGCTCGCTGGCCGCCAGCAAGAAGGGGCCGGCCGGCGGCTCGGCCCCGAAATCGCCCAGGCCGGGAAGCTCGGCCGAGTGATCAGCGCCTGTCGGCCGCACCGGCAGCAGGTCGAGCAGCCCGGCGGTCGTGCGCTGCCAGGCCGGCCCGCCGGCGACGACGATTTGGCCGCCCGTCGCCAGCCAGCCGCGCAGGGCCGCCAGCTGCGGCCCACCGATATCGCCCGTGTCCAGGTCGTGGACGATCAGCACGTCGAGCGCACTCCAGGCGGCCGGCACGTCGGGCAGGCCATCAAGCTCCAAATAGGCGACCTCGGCGTCGCGCCGGCCCCCGGAAACGTCTTCAAGGAAATCAAAGCCGCCCGGCGCCGATGTCAGGACGCCGTAGAGCAACGTTTCGGGGTCAACCGGCCGCAGCCTGGGAGACGGGAAAGTTGTTGGGCGGCCGCCGGCGACCCACTGCAGCTGAGCAGCGCTCTGGCCGGTATCCAGGTAGAAATATAGGCGCAGGCGCTTGTTGGATTGGGTGGGCAGGGCGACGGGCGCGCTGAAATCGCGCTCGTTTGGGGCTGGGCTGAGGCTGCTGCGGGTGACCACCTCCAGCCGGCCCTCAACCGGCGGGCCGTCGTTGGCCAGATTGGCCCGCAGCGGCGTCCAGTAGCCCGGCCGGTAGAAGCCGTCGAAACCGGCCGTGGCGCTCAGCTGGATCGCGCTCGGCTCCTCCTGGACGGCCGCGACCGGGGCGGCCGGGCCCAGGGCCAGCAAGCCTAACAGAATGACCGGCGGGAAGATGGCTCGCGACAAAAGATCTTTCAAGTAAAGAACACCTCGGAAGGCTCGCGGCCGGAGGCGGGCGACCTGAGGCCGGATTATAGCCTAATTGCCGGCCGCAGCCGCCGGGACGCGGGTACTGGCTCGACTGCAGAATGCTAGAAGAGGCCCCAATCCCGGCCGATCTCTTAGAAAGGCGTTGGAACCACCGGCCGCGTATTGACCGCCGGCCGGCGCTTATGCAACAATTGAATCGCAGGGGGCCGGAAATAAAGCGGCCCCCTGCAGAGTGAGAAAAGGAAATAGACCATGTTCTTTGACGTTCGCTGGTTCCTGTTTGCCCTGCCCGGCCTGCTGCTGGGCCTGTGGGCCCAGGCCAAGGTCAAGGGCGCCTTCAGTAAGTACAGCAAGGTGGCCACAGCGCGCCACATCACCGGCGCTGAGGTGGCCCGCGCCCTGCTTGAGGCGCGCGGCCTGCACGACGTCCAGATCGAGACCGCCCGGGGCATGTTGAGCGACCATTACGACCCACGCACCAAAACGTTACGGCTCAGTCCGCAGGTCTATGGCCAGCCCAGCGTGGCCGCGGCCGGGGTGGCGGCCCATGAGACGGGCCATGCCCTGCAGCACGCGGCCGGCTACGCCCCGCTACAACTTCGCTCGGCCATCGTGCCGGTGGCCCAGTTTGGCAGCAGCCTGGCGCCGCTGCTCTTTATCGTCGGCCTGCTGATCGGCTCGACCACCATTGCCTGGGTCGGCGTGGTCCTGTTTGCGGCCGCCGTCGTTTTTACGCTGGTGACGCTGCCGGTAGAGTTTGACGCCAGCAACCGGGCCAAGCGCCTGCTGACCAGTCACAATATTGTGGTTGGAAACGAGGCGGAGGGCGTGAGCAAGGTCTTGAACGCCGCCGCCTGGACTTACGTGGCGGCGGCCGTCTCGGCCGTGGGCCAGCTGCTCTATTTCGTCCTTTTGCTGGGCGGCGTGGGCGGCCGGCGCGAGTAGGTCAGCGGCTGCGCTGATCTCAGTCAAACGCCAACCAGTGGGCCGCGTGCGGGCCAAGGATCTGCACCCGCGGCAAATCCCCGATCACTTGGCTCCCCTGCCTCGGCCGGCCGAGAAGGTCGCGCAGCGTCCTGCCCTGAAACTCGGCCAATTCCAGGCTGAGCGTCTGTTGCTGGGCGCTTAAGTTGAACAGGCAAAGCACCCGCTCGTCGCCGCTGACGCGCCAAAAGGCCAGCACGGCCGGGTTGTCGTTGGGCACTTCGACCAATTCGCCGCGCTGTAAGGCCGGCCGGCTCTGGCGCGCCTTCAGCAGATAGCGCGTCGCCCACAGGTAGGAGTCGGGATCGCGCTCCTGGACCGCCACGTTGACAACCTGATAGCCGAAAACGGGGTCGTCGTTGGCTGGGAAATAGGTCTCGCCGGCCGCCGAGAAGCCGCCATTTTTGCCGGCCGACCACTGCATCGGCGTCCGGCAGCCGTGCCGGTCCGGCAAGGCGACGTTATCCCCCATGCCGATCTCGTCGCCGTAATAGATGATCGGTGTGCCGGGCAGGGAAAGCAGCAGGGCGTTCAGCAGCAGCCAGCGCTGCTTGCTGTTGCCCAGCAGTGGCGCCAGCCGGCGCCGGATGCCCTGGTTGATCCGCATCCGCGGGTCGGGCGCGTACTGCTCCCACATCCATGCGCGCTCGGCCGGCGTGACCATTTCGAGGGTCAGCTCGTCGTGGTTGCGCAGGAAGGTCAGCCACTGCGTGCCGGCCGGGATAGGTGGCGTGCGCGCCCACATGTCGAGGATCGGCCGCTTGTTGCCCTGGCGCAGGGCCATGTACAGGCGCGGCATGATCGGGAAGTTGAAGCACATGTGGAACTCGTCGCCGGCGCCAAAATAGGCCGCCACCTCTTCAGGCCACTGGTTGGCCTCGGCGATCAGCACCCGATCCGGGTACTCGGCGTCCATCAGGCGCCTGATCTGCTTTAGAAAGGCGTGCGTTTCCGGCAGATTTTCGCCGCTAGTGCCCTCCCGCTCGTACAAATAGGGCACAGCGTCGGCGCGGAAGCCGTCCACGCCCAGGTCGAGCCAAAAGCGGACGATGCGGAACATCTCTTCGTGCACGGCCGGGTTGTCGAAGTTCAGGTCGGGCTGGCTGCTGTAAAAGCGGTGCCAGAAATAAGCCCCGGCGGCCGGGTCGTAGCTCCAGTTCGACGGCTCGTAATCTGTGAAGATGATGCGCATTCCCGCGTATTCCTCGCCCGTCTCGCTCCAGACGTAGTAGGAATGGTAGGGGGAGGCCGGGTCGCGCCGGCCGGCCTGGAACCAGGCGTGCTGGTCGGAGGTGTGGTTCATCACCAGGTCGGTCACCACCTTCAGCCCGCGTTCATGGGCCGCGTCCAGGAAGGCCTTGAAGTCGTCTAGCGTGCCGTAGTCAGGGTGGATGGCGGTGTAGTCGGCCACGTCGTAGCCGTCGTCTTTGAGCGGCGAGGGGTACATCGGCAGCAGCCAAATGCAGTCCACCCCCAGTGACTTGACATAATCCAGCTTGCTGAGCGCGCCTTGGAAGTCGCCCCGGCCGTCTCCGTTGGCGTCGCAAAAGGCGCGCAGGTACAGCTCGTAGAAAACGGCTTCGTGAAACCAGGTGGTCTTCATGCCCTGTGCCCCGCCGTCAGAGCGCCCTGGCCGCCACGCAAGCTGTGAACGCCGGCCGGTAAGCTGGCTGCCACCTCTCCGCCTGTTGCCAGCTCCGCTGGCCTTAGCCTTTCACGGCCCCAGCCAGCATGCCACGCACGAAGTAGCGCTGCAGGGCAAAGAAAACAATCATCGGCAGCAGGAAAGAGATAAAGGCGGCCGCGGTCAACAGATGCCAGCCGGCGCCGAGCGAGGTTACCATGTTGCTGATCTGGTAGGTTATTACCGGCCGGCTGCTGCCCAAGAACACCAGGGCCACCAGCAGGTCGTTCCAGACCCAGAGGAACTGGAAGATGGCCAGCGAGGCGATGGCAGGCATGGCCAGCGGCAATGCCAGTCTGGTGAAAGCCGTCCAGTGGTTCGCGCCATCCAGATAGACCGACTCAAAAAGTTCGTGAGGCAGGGAGCCCAGGAAGTTGCGCATCAGGTAAATGGCGTAGGGGAGGCCAAAGCCGGTGTGGAAGAGCCACACCGCCAGAAAGGTGCCGTTTAGCCCCAGGCCGGCATACAGGCGTGAAATGGGTACCAAGGTCATCTGTAAGGGCACGACCTGGAGGCCCACCAGGAGCGCAAAGAGCCAATTGCGGCCGCGAAAGTCCATCCAGGAGAATGCATAAGCGGCGAAGGCGGCGATCAGGATCGGCAGGATAGTCGCCGGAATGGTGACGATCAGACTGTTTAGAAAGGCCCGGCTCATGCCCCGCGGGTTGAGCAGATCGCCAAGATTGCAGTTCAGGTCAAGGGCCTGGGCACCGACGGCGCAATCCTGCGCATACGAAGTCGTGCCGCGATAGCCCATCAGGACGTCCACATAGTTGCTCAGCGTAAAGCGCGGTGGGTCTTCGATGCTGGAAATGCGTCGGAGGTAGCTGGCGATGTCGGCCGCCTCTTGCGCGCTTGGCAAGGGCGTGTCGCCCATATGGGGTTGACCGTTGATATCCTGGCGCAGCGCCGCCAGGAGCTGGAGCGAGCGCGGAAACTGCTCGACGAGGGCTGGATCGGTGAGATTGGCCGCCGGGATGGCGTCGCCCTCGGCGCCGTGGCAGCCGCTGCAAAACCGCTGGTAAGGCTCGGCCCCGGCCGGCGCCCCAAGCACCGTCCACCAGCCAGAGCTATTTACCTCTTGCACCGGCCGCAGCGAGGTGACGAATAATCCAATGGTGGGAATCAGCCAGCCGAGGCCAAGCCCGATCAGGATAAAGTGCTTAGGGATCGCACTGAAGCGCCGGCGCGTTCGTTCCCCAATCATCGCGTTGCCTCCTGCTCCCGAAAGCGGCGAATATTGAGAAAGATGAACGGAACGATTGCCACGATCAGCACGACAGCTATCGCGGTGCCACGCCCAATGTTAAAGAACTTGTACATCTCGGTGTACATCCGATTGGCCATCACCTCTGTGCCAAAATTACCGCCCGTCATTACATAGACGATATCAAAGACCTTGAGGACGTTGATCACCATCGTCGTAATGACGACCACGATCGTCGGCAAGATAATGGGCACCATCACCTTCCAAAAGACGGTCCATTCGCCCGCGCCGTCAACGCGCGCGGCTTCCACGATCTCGTCTGGTACGCTCTTGAGCGAGGCTGAGAGAATGGTCATGCAGAATCCGGTCCACATCCACACGCCGACGAAGATGAGGGCAACCGTATTTAGTTGCGGCGTCGAGAGCCAGGCAATTGGCTGACCGCCTAGCTTGGTCACGATGGCGTTCAGCAGGCCGATTTGGACCTGCTGCGAGCCGAAGTCATAGACGAACTTCCAAATGACGCCGGCCCCCACAAAGGAAATGGCCATGGGCATGAAAATGACGGCCTTGGAGAGCGGCTCATACTTGACCCGGTCAGCCAGAACTGCAATCAAGAGTCCCAGCGCCACCGTGCCGCTGACCATCAGGACAATCCACTTCAAGTTGTTGCCATACGACGAAGCCCAGAAGCTCTGGAACGCCGTCCCCAGCGAGGTCAGGTTCAGCTCGTTGGTCAGCGCGTAGCGGTAATTTTCCAGGATCCCCCAGCACGGCTGACCGTCGCGGCACACCGTGGCCGCTGGGGCGGTGGCGTCGTCATTGCGGAGGCTCAAGGAGATGGTATTGAACATCGGGTAGACGATGAAAAGGGACATGACCAGCAAGGCTGGCGCGAGGTAGCGCCAGGGTACCGATCGGCCCTGCTTCATGATCTCAGCCCGCTGGGCAGCCATATGACCCTCCTGTATCTCCCCCGGGATGTGAATCGGGGACGCCCTCGCTCAGAGGACGTCCCCGAAATCAGGATAAGATAGTTAGCCGCCTAGCGCTTCGGCCTGAACGGCGGCCGCGGCGTCCAACAGGGCGTCCAGATCTTCGCCGTTGATATAACCGACGATGGCGTCCCATTCGGCGCTGCCGAAGCCGCCGGGAATGGAGTCGCCGATATCGGCTGTGAAGCCAGTGGCGCCGGCCAGCAGGTCGGCCTTCTTCTGCTGCGCGGGGTCGGTGTAGCTGTCAACCCCGGCATTGTTGGGCGTCAGGTCAAAGCCAACCTCAGCCCATTTCTGGCCACCCGCCTCGCTGCTGAGGTAGGCAAAGATGGCCTGGACGGCCGGTTCGTCGCTGAAGGCCATCATCCAGTCCGAGCCACCCTGGATGCCTTGGGCGTCCGGCACGCCAAAGAAGTCATAATCCGTGCCGTAGACAAAGTCCGGAAACTGATCGGTGATGGTGCCGGCCGCGAAGCCGGACTGCTTAACCATCATCGCCTCTGGCGGGTCGGAGAAGACCTTCAAGATGGCGTCGTTGAAGCCGGTGGAGAGGGTGCCGTCGGCGCCGCCGACGGTGTAGGCGGGATCGGTAGCCCACGGGCCGTAGATCTCATAGGCCGCCTTTACGCCAGCATCATTGTAGGGCACGCTGCCGTCAACGATGCTGAGGACGTACTCCGGCCCCTGCGTCACCAGTAAGATGTCCTGAATGAAGTCAGAGCCGGTCCAACCGGTAGCGTCGCCGGATTCCAGGCCCATGGACCAGGGCACGTTGCCATCCGCCACCATTTGTTCGACCAGGGCATCCAACTCCTCCCAAGTCGTGGGCACGGTGTAGCCAAAGGCCTCAAAGTTGACTGGGCTATACCAAATCAACGTCTTGGGATCCGCTTTCACGGGCAGCCCGACCCAGTTGCCGCCAAAGGTGCCGATGGCTTGCCAGAAGCCGCTGTAGTTATCCGCGTGCACGCCGAGGTCCGTGACCGGAATGAGCTGATCCTGGTATTGGTCCAGCTGCGGAATGTTCCAAAAGGCGATATCTGGCGGTGTGCCTGCCTGGACGCGGGTGTCCAGCAGAGCCTGATCGCGGGTGGATTCCGGGGCCAGCACGATACCACAGGCGTCCACCAGCGGCTTGAGGATGGCGTTGATCCGCTCTTCCTCGACGCCTGCCCATTGGTAGAGCAGGGTCACTTCATCACCGGACTGAGCGCCCTTGCAGTCAATCTCGGCCATTGGCGGTTCCTCGGCCGGTGTTTCTTCCGTCGGCTCTTCCGTCGGCTGCTCGGCCGTGTTGTCGGCAGGTTCCTCCACCGGCGGCGCGCTCGTCGGCTCGGTACCCGCGCCGCCGCCAGCGCAAGCCGCCAGGCCCAGCGCCAAAATGGCGAGCAGGGCCAAATGGGTCAATACTTTACGTCCAAACATCTTCTTCTTCCTCCAATATGGACTCAAAACTTGGTTTTGGGCGAGGGGTTGAGATTTATTGTGTTTCGGACACCTCCTATGGGCGCGATTCAAATCTCGGCGTCAGTCGTTAGCCCAAGCCGTGCGGCCGGTGGGACGGGCCATGGCTCGGTGAAATGGCTGCGTGGGCCCGGCCGGCGCCGGCCAGACGGATTCTGATTATAGGACGAGCGGACTAGCTGTCAACGCGGCCTACAGGCTCAGCGTGCTGCTTGCAATCAGTTGCCGGTACCAGTGGGCGCTCTGCTTGGCCGTGCGCGCCTGGCTGGCGTATTCCAGGTGCACCAGCCCGAAGCGCTGTGTATAGCCCTTGGCCCATTCGAAGTTATCCAGCAGCGACCAGACGAAGTAACCCGCCAGCGGCACCCCGTTATGGAGCGCGGCGTGGCCGGCCGCGAAGTGGCGCTGCAGGTAGGCGATGCGCCGTCCATCGGCCACGCTGCCGTCGGCCGCCGGCGGGTCCAGAAAGCTACAGCCGTTCTCGGTGACGATCAGCTTGGCCGGCTGGTACTCGAAGTGGAGGCGGTTCAAGAGGTTGTAAAGCCCTTCAGGATAGACTTCCCAACCCATATCGGTAAGCGGCCGGCGGGCCGTAACTGTCGGCGGCAAATTGTCGGCTGCCTCGTCAGCGCGCAGAATGGCGCGGGTGTAGTAGTTGACGCCCTGAAGATCGAGCGGCCGGGCGATGGCCTGCATATCGCCGTTGTGGACAAAGGCCAGGCCGTGGGGCAGATGGCCCAGCCGCTCATAGTCGGCCAGGATATCGGCCGGGTAGCCGCGGCCGTAAATCGGGTCCAGGAACCAGCGGTTGTAGTGGCCGTCGAAGTAGCGCGCCTTGTCACGGTCGGCCGGGCTGGGCGAGGCCGGCTGGGCGAACTCGTGGTTCAAGGCGATGCCAACCTCGGCGCCGGAGGCGGCGTCGCGCAGCGCCTGCAGCGCCCAGCCGTGGGACAGCAGGACGTGATGGGCAGCCCGCACGGCGGCCGGCCAATCGCGCCAGCCAGGCGCGTGTACGCCGCGCTGGTAGCCGAGGAAGGCCGTGCACCAGGGCTCGTTGTGGGTGATCCAATGGCGCACCCGGTCGCCCAGATGCCGGCCGAGGACGTAGGCGTAATGGCCGAAAGCCTCGGCCGTTGAACGGGCCGTCCAGCCGCCTTCCTCCTGCAACGCCTGGGGCAGATCCCAATGATAGAGGGTCACGAAGGGCTGAATGCCGGCTTCTAGCAGCACGTCCACCAGGCGGCTGTAGAAGTCCAGCCCGGCTGCGTTGGCCGGGCCGCGTCCGGTCGGCTGCACGCGCGGCCAGGCGACCGAGAAGCGGTAGGCGCGCAGCCTCATCCAGGCCATTAGGGCCACGTCATCAGCCCACCGATGGTAGTGGTCGCAGGCGACGTCGCCGTCAGAACCGTCTTCTATCTTTCCCGGCGTGTGGGCGAAGCGATCCCAAATGGATTCGCCTTTGCCATCCTCGTTCCAGCCACCCTCGATCTGGTAGCTGGAGGTTGCCGCGCCCCACAGGAAATCAGGCGGAAAGGCGAGCCTGTGCCCCATCCTGCGCTCTACGGCCACCAATCAGGATCGGACGCGCTTGCATCGTCAAAGGTCAGGCGAAAGGTAGATGATCCGTCAATCGTCATGACGTAAATTTCATCGGAGTAGCGTTCGTCCCTATCTGAAACAAAGACAAGATATCGGCCGTCGGGTGACCAATCAGGCGAGGGCGACGAGTCTTGGCTGTTACCCATCCGGATCCCAGACCAATCTGTGCCATAAATGTCTCTCACGCATATCCTTTGGTGGCCGCATTGGTATGCCAGCCATCGGCCGTCTGGACTCCAGGATGGATCGAAGCCCGGCTCCACCCGGCCGGTGGAACCATCCGGTTGAAGGAGATACAAAATACCGTCTGAGAACGCCAAGATTCGGCCGTCCGGGCTCCATGCCGGCTGACTCTTAACGCTCGTGTGGTCGCTCGTGCTTGTCACGTCGGAGCCATCCGCTTTCATCGTTAAAAGTTCGCCAACCAAATCGTTAGCGTTGAGATCCGGGATGCTGCGAACAAACGTAATCTGTTCGCCATCCGGCGACCAGGCGGGCCATTCGTCATGTGCAGCGTCGTACGTGAGGCGCGTTACGTTGCTACCGTCTGCATCCATAACGTAGATTTCTTCGTTCCCCGAACGATCGGAAGCAAAAGCAATCTTTCGACCATCCGGCGACCAGGCGGGCATGCCATCAGCGGCCGGGTGGTTGGTGAGATTTAAGACGCCGGTGCCATCGGCGTTCATGAGATAGATCTCTTCGTTGCCGTTCCGGTCGCTGGCAAAAGCGATCCGCCCTAAGCCTGCCAGCGCTGAGAGACCCGCTTCAAGTGTTGGCGTAGCAGTGGGCGCGGCCGGGGTCGAAGTCGCCGTGACTTCTGGCAGGTTGGCAAGGGGGCAGTCAATTGGCAAGTCGATGTCTGCAACCGGGATGGTGGGCCAGGTAGCTTCCAGCGATTCATGGGGCAACAGAGGGCGCGGGATGACCCAGTAGGCGTGCTCACCTTCAAACACAAAAAAGTCCGTCGACCGGTAATCGAAAAGTTCCAGAACTGGTTGGATCAGGTCTCCCGAAATGTTTATGCGGTTAGATGCCCGGTCTTGCCAAAGCTGGCCAAGCGATGGCAGATTCGCCGGCCAATTCACCGCATTCATATCCTCGCCCATAGCAACAGGATTGGCGTCTTCTATCCAAAGGACGAGACGTTCTGGCAGATAAAGGTCTTTCGTTCGTGTTGCCTGATACTGTGTTACCAGTTGGAAGGCGGCATCCATTTCTGGCTTGAGATAGGGAATATAGGCAGCATAAATAAAGAATTGCCGCCACCACGGCCAGTTGGTGGTAATCCAAAAGCTGCCTCCACCGTCGCTGAACTGGGTTGTATCGTCAAAGTTATATTCGGCCTCGCTTCCCCAGTTGTAATAGCCAGTTTGAGCAAGCTGCTGGAACAGATTACAAAGCTCCAATTCAGAAGTGCTGGTATCCAGAAATTGCGGGCCTTCCTGTTGGTAGCCGTAGGTCCCTACGGTTAGGATAACTTGACCATCAGCGTAAATTGTTACATCTGGGGCATCGCGCGCAAGGTAGAATTCTTCAGGAGAATAGCCATCGCCGCCACCAGAGCCCCAGGCTATTAGGGGGGGCTTAATGGGGAACACGGACGGTGGCGTGACCGTAGCCAGCACCATTAGCGTTGGCACGGCCGTCGCTGGCACGGTTGGAATCGGCGAAGGCGTCTGGGAGGGAAGTGGCGTGAAGGTTAACGGCGGCCGGCTGGCAGTGGCGGTAGCTGTCAGCGTGGCCGGCCGGGCCGTGGGCGGCATGGGATCGGTAGTCTGGCAGCCGAGTAGCACCCCGGCCAACATCAACAGGAGCAAGATGTGCCGCGCCCTCACGCCCCGCCGCCTTAGCGCCTCGGCCATGCGTCCCATTCGCGTCAATTAGCCCAACTCGCGGCTCTAAATCCAGTTCGGCTCGTGGTAGTCGCCGAATACTTCTCGGAACACGCCGGTCACCTCGCCCAGGGTGGCGTAAGCACGCACGGCGTCCAAGATAAAGGGCATCGTGTTGTCCTCGCCCTCGGCCGCCCGGCGCAGCGCTTTCAGCGTTTGCTCCACCCGTTCATTGTCCCGCTCGCGGCGCAGGCGAGCCAGGCGCTCCACCTGCCGGCCGTAGCCCTGGGGATCCATATCCAAGATGGGAATCTGCAGCGCCTCGTCTTCCTCGACGTAGCCATTGACGCCCACGACGATGCGCTCGCCCGCGTCGGTCTCCTGCTGATATTGATAGGCCGCGCCGGCAATCTCATTCTGGAAGAAGCCTTGTTCCAAGGCAGGCAAGACGCCGCCCAGCTCCTCTACCTGGCGCCAATAGGCGTAGACCCGCTGCTCCAACTTGTTGGTTTCGTGTTCGATGAAGAAGGAGCCGGCTAGCGGGTCGGCCGTGTTTACCACGCCGCTCTCTTCGGCGATGATCTGCTGCGTGCGCAGGGCGATGGTGACCGCCTCTTCGCTGGGAAGGGCCCAGGCCTCGTCCATGCTGTTGGTGTGCAGGCTCTGGCTGCCGCCCAGCACGGCCGCCAGGGCCTGAATCGCCACCCGCACGATGTTGTTTTTCGGCTGCTGGGCGGTCAGCGAGACGCCGGCCGTCTGGGTGTGAAAGCGGCACAGCCAGGAGCGCGGGTTTTGGGCTCCGAAGGTGTGGCGCATCTCGCGCGCCCAGATGCGGCGGGCGGCCCGAAACTTGGCGATCTCCTCGAAGAAGTCGTTGTGGCAGTTGAAGAAAAAGCTCAGCCGGGGGGCGAAGTTATCTATATCCATGCCGCGCCGCAGGCACCAGCGGACGTACTCGAGGCCGTCGCCCAGGGTAAAGGCCAACTCCTGGGCGGCCGTCGAGCCGGCCTCGCGGATGTGATAGCCGCTGATGGAGACCGGATTCCACTCCGGCAGGCACTCGGCCCCAAACTGTATGGTGTCCACCACCAGGCGCATCGAAGGCTCTGGCGGGAACAGATATTCCTTCTGGGCGATGTACTCCTTGAGGATGTCGTTTTGGAGCGTGCCGCGCAGCTGGCGCATTGAGACACCCTGCTTCTCGGCCGCGGCGATGTACATCGCCCAGACGACGGCCGCCGGCCCGTTGATGGTCATGCTGGTGCTGACCTGGTCCAAGGGGATGCCGTCGAAGAGGATCTCCATGTCGCGCAGGCTGCTGACGGCCACGCCGCATTTGCCGAACTCGCCCAGGGCTTCGGGCTGGTCGGTGTCGTAGCCCATCAGCGTCGCCAGGTCAAAGGCTACCGACAGGCCCATGTTGCCCTGAGCCAACAGATACTTATAGCGCTCGTTCGTTTCCTCGGCCGTGCCGAAGCCGGCGAACATGCGCATCGTCCAGGGCCGGCCGCGGTACATGGTGGCGTGGACGCCGCGCGTGTAGGGATACTCGCCAGGTTGGCCCAGGTCGGCGGCGTACTCCAGGTCGGCCACGTCCAGCGGCGTGTAGAGGCGCTTGATCGGCTCGCTGGAGGTGGTCAGGAAGCGCGGCCGGCGCTCCGGCAGCCGGGCCTGGCTGCGCTGGAGGATCGTCTCCTCCCACCGATCCAGGCTCTCGGCCAGCTCGGCTAACTTTTCCTTGTCGTACATCCGCTTCTCCTGGGACTTGGCTCGCCTGGGCTGCTTGTCCCCGGCGGCGACAAACGGGCGGGGACGGCGGCCGATTATACTTAAGCCCTCTGGCTCCGGCGAACGCGCGCGATTGAGCGTTTGCTGGCCTCCTGGCCATCGGCTAGAATGCCGCGCTCAGTGGAACAACCCCCGCTCGCCGATTCCCCCAGCGCTACGACCGAAACCCAGGCCGTTCCCATCCCCATCAGCAGCGACCGCGGCATCGTGCGCGCGGCCGCGGTTCTGGCGGTGGGCAACGTCGCCAGCCGCGTGCTCGGCCTGCTGCGCGAAATCGTCAAATCCAACCAGTATGGCGCCTCCGGACTGCTGGGCGCATACACCGTGGCTGCCCTGGTGCCGATGACCCTATTCAACCTGCTGGCAGGCGGCGAGATGGTCAGCTCGTCGCTGGTGCCGGTCTTCAGCGATTACGCCGGCCCGGCCCGGCGCGGCCAGCTGTGGGGCGTGCTGAGCACCTTCATCTCGCTGGCCGTCATTGGCCTGCTGCTGATCGTGCTGCTGTTGCAGCTCCTTGCGCCTCAAGTGGCCTGGCTGGCCGGCGCGCGCAACTTTCAGGACCCGACGCTGTTCCCGCTGACGGTCGAGCTCATGCGCCTGTCCACGCCGGCGCTGCTCTTTCTGAGCCTGGCCAGCATCATCACCGGCCTCCTCTTCGCCCTGCAGCGCTTCAGCCTACCGGCCTTCACGGCCGCCGTTTTCAACGGCACGATCGTCGTCGTTGCCCTGCTGGACCCTTTCCACATCCAGGCCCTGGCCTGGGGGCTGTTGCTAGGCTCCGTGCTTCAGGTTATCTTGCAATTGCCTGCCCTGCGCGACGCCAGGCTGCGGCCGCGCTTCGACTGGCGCCATCCGGCCATCCGCCGCATCCTGCTTCTTTACACGCCCATCGTGGCCGGTTTGCTGGTGAACCAGGCGGCCGTCTGGATCAGCTACAACCTGGCCATCACCACCGGCGACAGCAGCGTGACCTACATGACCTACGCCACCACGCTATACCAGTTCCCGCTCGGACTGGTGGTCACAGCCTTGTCCATTGCAACCCTTCCCCGGCTGTCAAGCATCGCCTCAGCCTACCAGCGGGCGGCCGGCGACGGCGCGGCCGAGGCGGCCGACCGGCTGCGGGAGTACAAGGAGACTTTGGCCGGTGGCCTCCGCCTGGCGCTGGTGCTGGTACTGCCGGCCGCGGCCGGCCTTTTCGCCCTGGCCGGGCCGATCATTGCCCTGCTGCTGGAGCACGGGCAGTTTACGCCGGAGGACAGCCGCATCACGGCCCTCGTCCTGCGCGTCTACCTGTTTGGCCTGCCCTTTGCGGCCGTTGACACCATGCTGGTCTCGGCTTCGTACGCCCGCAAGGATACCTGGCGGCCGGCGCTGGTCGGCGTGGTGACGATCAGCCTGTATACCCTGGCGGCCGCCCTACTCTTGCCCAGGTTGGGCCTGCTCAGCCTGATGGCGGCCGACGCCTTCAAGCACTTTTTGCACGCCTTGATCATGTTCTGGCTGTTGGGCCGCAGCGTGGGCAGCCTGGCCGGCTTTCGGGTTGGCTCGGCCGCGCTGAAGTCGGCCGGCGCCGCCCTGGCCACGGC
>JBOGUG010000394.1:0-4637 GCA_050696115.1 Promineifilaceae bacterium (SeqCode)
GTGCACGGGCTGCGGCCGGGCCTCGATCCCGGCCGCCAGCGCGAACAAGGGGGAGTTGCCGGCGCCCACCCCCAACGCCGGCCGGCGGCCGATGCTCGCCAGCGCCCCGGCGATCAGCTCGGCGCGCTCGTTCAGCGCGTAGCGCTCGGTGGCGGCGACGGCCGGGTTGGCTCCGGCCGCCGGCCGGCCGGCCAGGGCCTGGCCCAAGGGGCCGAGCCGGGTTGCCAGCGGTTCGCGCCAGAGCGCGAGCCCGGCCAGAAGTATCAGCAGCCCGCCTACCACGGTCAGGGCTAACGGCCGGCGCTGGTCGCGGCTGCGGGCATGCCAGAAAACCAACGGCGGCAGCGTCAGCGCCAGCGCCAGCCAGGCGGCGCGCGAAAAGGTGGCCAGCAGACAGAGCAAAAGCAGCCACCAGGCCAGCCGGCCGGGCCGGCCCTTGAACGCCAGCGGCCAGCCCAGCAGCAGGCCGGCCGTCAGAAAGCCGCCCAGCACGTTGGGGTGAAAGGTGAGGCCGTAAGCCCGCAGGTAGTGCAGGCCGCCGACCTCGACGATGGCGGCGCCGGCCGCCTCGGCCGGCAGGGCCAGCTCCAACGGCAGGCCAAGCGGGGACTGAGCCGCCACCTGGGCCAGCCCGACGAGCGCCTGGATGGCCAGCCCGGCCAGAAAGAAGGGCAGCAGGCGCTCCAGCGGCAGCCAGGGCTGGAGCAGCCAGAAATACAAGAAGAGCGCCAGCGCCCAACGCACGGCCGCGTAAAAGGCCAGGGCTGGCGCCAGGGCCACGGCCGCGGAGGCCAGCCCCGCCAGGACGACGACCGCCAGCGGCAGCCAGAGGCCGATCGGCCGCAGACGCAGGGGCGGGAAGCGGGTCAGGGCCAGCAGCAGCAGGGGCGCGAGCAGAAGGTCCGACAGGTAAACGCCCCGGCTCACGTACAGGCTCAGAACGTCGGCCGCGGCCGGCGGGCCGAGCGGCCGGAAGGCGGTCAGTGGCATGATCAGCAGCAGGCCGGCCGTCAGGCCCGCCGCCAGTCGGCCGGGCCAGCCTGAATTATGTAAAGCTGTGGCTTTTCTCAATCCAGGCGTCCAGCTTGCCCAGCGCCGCCCCGCCCTCCACGGCCTGGCGGGCTTGTTCCAACGCGGCCTGCCACTCGACGCCCACCAGGGTGATGGCCGCGGCCGCATTCAGCAAGACGATGTCGCGCCGCGGCCCCGTGTCCGCCCCAGCCAGAATGGCGCGGCTAATGGCGGCGTTCTCGCCCGGCGTCCCGCCCTGCAAATCGGCCAGCGAGGCCCGGGCCAAGCCCAGGTCACGTGGATCCAGCTCGAAGGCCGTCAGCCGGCCGGCGCGCAACTGGCAAACGAGATTGGGCCCTGTGGTGGACAGCTCGTCCAGGCCGTCGGCGCCATGCACGACCAGCGCCGCCTGGCTGCCGAGGCTGGCCAGCACCTGGGCCAGCGTCTCGACCCAGTCGGGCGCGTAGACGCCCAGGAGTTGGTGGCTGGCCCCGGCCGGGTTGGTCAGCGGGCCCAGCAGGTTGAAGATGGTTCGTTGGCCGAGCTCGCGCCGCGGCCCAATGGCGTGGCGCATGGCCGGGTGGTGGTTGACCGCGTACAGGAAGCCGATGCCCAGGTCGCGGATGCACTCGGCCACCTGGTCGGCCGTGAGCTCCAGGTTGGCGCCCAGCGCCAGCAGCACGTCGGCCGAGCCGCTCTGGCTGCTGGCGGCCCGGTTGCCGTGCTTGGCCACGCGCAGGCCGGCGGCGGCAACGACAAAGGCGGCCGTGGTCGAAATGTTGAAAGTTGCCTTTCCGTCGCCGCCTGTGCCGCAGGTGTCCAGCAGGGGCTGGCCCGGGCCGTGGGCGACCGGCACGGCGACGACGTGGGCTCGCATGGCGCGGGCGCTGCCGGCGATCTCGGCCGCGCTCTCGCCTTTCATGCGCAGGGCTACCAGATAGGCGCCGATCTGGGCCGGCGTGCCTTCGCCGCGCATGATGACGCCCATCGCGGCTTCGGCCTGCTCGGCCGAGAGGTCGTGGCCGTTGATGGCCCTGCCTAGGGCTTCTTTGAGCGCCATAGCAGCCTCCTGTTCAGCGGCCGGCGAGAAAATTCGCCAGGATGCGCTTGCCGTGCTCCGTCAGGATGCTCTCTGGGTGAAATTGCACCCCGCTGACCGGATGCTCCCGGTGCCGCAGCCCCATGATCTCGCCATGGCGGGTGAAGGCTGTAATCTCCAGGCTTTCGGGCAGCGGCTCCTCGACGATGAGCGAATGGTAGCGGGTGGCGTTGAAGGGGCTGGGCACGCCCGAGAACAGCCCCTTGCCGTTGTGGTAGACGGCCGACGTCTTGCCGTGCATCAGGCGGGCGGCCCGGCCGATCCGGCCGCCGTAGACCTCGGCGATGCACTGGTGGCCCAGGCAGACGCCCAGAATGGGCACGCTCGGCCCCAGCTGGCGGATGACCTCGCTGGAGATGCCGCCGTCTTGGGGCGCGCCCGGCCCTGGACTGATAAGGATCTGGTCGGGGGCCTGCTCGCGCAGCCGGGCGACGTCCACCTGGTCGTTGCGATACACAACCGGCTCGGCGCCCAGCTCGCCCAAGTATTGGACCAGGTTGTAAGTAAACGAGTCGTAGTTGTCTATGACGACGATCATGGCTCGGCCGTCCAACCGGCTGCGGCCGCCGGCCGCCTCAGGCGCGGACTGCCTCCAGGCGCTCGCGCCCCTTGCGGCTGATGCGGTTCCAGACGCTGCTCAGGCCCATCGCCTTTTTCATTTGCCGCAGGGTGTCGTTCGCCACCTCGTTTGTGCGCCGCGTGCCTTCATACAGGATTTGCTCGGCGAGGCCCTTCTCGCCCTCGATCATGGCCCGCCGCTGGCGGATGGGATCCAGGAAGGCGTTCAGCGCGGCCACCAGCCTTTCTTTGACCTCCACGTCGCCCACCGCGCCCTCGCGGTAACGGGCCTTCAACTCTGCCACCTCAGCCCGGTCGGGGTTAAAGGCGTCGTGGTAGACGAAGACGGGGTTGCCCTCGACCGTGCCTGGAATGTCGGCCCGGATGCGCTTTGGGTCGGTGTACATCGAATGCACCTTGCGCTCGACCGTCCGGGCGTCGTCGCTGAGCCAGATGGCGTTGTCCAGGCTCTTGCTCATCTTGGCCTGGCCGTCGGTGCCGACCAGCGTTTCGCCCTCGACCATGCCTTCGGGGATGGGGAACACCTCGCCGTAGAGATAGTTGAAGCGGCGGGCAAGCTCGCGGGTGACCTCAACGTGGGCCTTATTGTCGTTGCCCACGGGTACCAGGTGAGCCCGTGGGGTGAGGATGTCGGCCGCCTGGAGCACTGGATAGCCCAGTAGCCCGAAGGGCATCTCGTTCAAATGAGCGTCGCGAGCCATATCCTTGAGCGACGGCAGCCGGCTCAGGCGCGGCACGCTGATCAGCATTTCCAGGATCAGGTTGATCTCGTAGACGGCGTGCACGGCCGATTGCAGGTAAATGGTGCACTTGGCCGGGTCAATGCCGCACGCCAGGTAATCCTTGACCATCTCAATGGCGTTCGGGTAGATCTGCTCGATGTGCTCCTTCTCGTTGCGCGTGGTCAGCACGTGCAGGTCGGCAATCAAGAAGTAGCACTCGTATTCGTCCTGCAGGCGCACCCGGTTGGCGACGCTGCCCACGTAATGGCCCAAATGCAGCCGGCCGGTCGGCCGGTCGCCCGTCAAAATTCGCTTCCTCTCCATAGCAACTTCCTTATCTCACCTTGGACAAAGTTTGGCGCGTCTTTCCGGGGCTCTGAGGGCCCGGCTTCGGCCGGCGCGCCGTCCGTGGCCTATATGAACCCCGCCTCCACCTGCTCGATGGCGGCCGCCAGCCCGCGCGCCTTGTTCAGGCATTCCTCGTACTCGGCGGCCGGATTGCTGTCGGCCACGATGCCGGCCCCGGCCTGGATGTTGACCACGCCAGCCTGAACGAGCATGGTGCGAATGGCGATACACGTGTCCAGGCTGCCGTCGTGGCTGAAGTAGCCCACCGCGCCGGCGTACAGGCCGCGGCGCCGCCCCTCCAGCGCCTCGATGATCTCCATCGCCCGCACCTTGGGCGCGCCGCTGACCGTGCCGGCCGGAAAGGTGGCCCGCAGCAGGTCGAAGGCGTCCAGCCCCGGCCGCAGCCGGCCTTCTACCTGGCTGACCAGGTGCATCACGTGGCTGTAGCGCTCAACGGTCAACATCTGGCGCACTTCGACCGTGCCGAAGCGGCTCACCCGGCCGATGTCGTTGCGGCCCAGGTCAACCAGCATGATGTGCTCGGCCCGCTCCTTGGCGTCGGCCAGCAATTCGGACTCCAGCGCCGCGTCCTCGGCCGGGCTGGCGCCGCGCGGCCGGGTGCCGGCGATCGGCCGCAGGCTGGCCACGCCGTCCTCCAGCCGCACGTGCATCTCGGGCGACGCGCCCACAATCTGAAAATCCAGCCCGTCGAAATCGAAGTAGAACATGTACGGTGACGGGTTGAGCATGCGCAGCGCGCGATAGAGGGCGAAGGGGTGGGCGTCGCTTGGCCGCGATAGACATTGGCTGAGCACCACCTGGAAGATGTCGCCGGCCGCGATGTGCCCCTTGGCCCGGCCGACGATGGCCTCATACTC
>JBOGUG010000395.1:0-6159 GCA_050696115.1 Promineifilaceae bacterium (SeqCode)
GCCTAATCAACCTCGACTTCGCCGACGTCAAGGCCATCATGGCTCAGGGCGGCGCGGCCCTCATGGCCGTCGGCCGCGGCGAGGGCGACGACCGGGCCAAGCAGGCCGCCGAGCAGGCCGTCAGCTCGCGCCTGCTCGACGTCACCATTGACGGCGCGCGCGGCATCCTCTTTAACGTCACCGGCGGGCCCAACATGAGCCTGTATGAGGTCAACCTGGCCGCCACCATCATCCGCGAGACGGCCCACCCCGACGCCAACCTGATCTTTGGCGCCGTTGTTGACGACAAGATGGACGACCAGATGCGCATCACCGTCATCGCCACCGGCTTTGACAGCAACCGGCCGAGCCGCCGCCAGGCGTTGGAACAGCAGTACACCCAGGCCCGCCCCCGGCCGGCCCAGGCCAGCGCCCCGGCGGCCGAGCCTGTCCCGGCCGAAGTCGGCCTGTCGCCAGCCGAAGAAGCCGAATTGAACCGGCCGCGCTACGCGCCCAACAACCTCGACATCCCCGCCTTTTTGCGCCGCCGCTGAAGCAGCCAGCGCGCCACTGCGCCTCGCGGGCGTGGCCTGAAGGCCTTTCTACTCCATCCTCTCTGTTTGCTCCCCCTGCCATTGACAGGGGGAGCAACATTTTTGCCGGCCGGCCGCCGGCCACGTTTGCCTGCACTCCACCTGAAATTTACAATCTTCCCCTATGAGCTTCCGCGCCTTCATCGCCCAGGCGGCCGCCGCCGGCGAGCTGATCACCATTGACCGGCCGGTCAGCACCGAATTCGAACTGGCCAACGTCGCCCACGCCCTCGACGGCCGGCTGGCGCTCTTCAGCGCCATCCAGGGCCACCCCGGCTGGCGCGTCTGCGCCGGGGCCTGCTCCCAGCGGCGCTACTTCAGCCTCAGCCTGGGCGTGCCCGAAGCCGAGCTCACCGGCCGCCTCGCCTGGGCCCTCGACCATCCCCAGCCGCCCCCGCTGGTCAGCGACGCCCCCTGCCAAGAGGTGGTCGTCGAAAAGCCCGACCTGAACGCCCTGCCCATCCTGCTCCACCTGCCCCAGGACGCCGGCCATTACGTCGCCAGCAACGTCGCCATCGTGCGCGACCCGGAGCTGGGGCGCAACATGTCTTACCACCGCCTGCTGCGCCTGGACGAGCGCCATTTCGCCGCCCGCCTGGTCGAGCGGCGCGGCACGGCCACGGCCCTGGCCAAGCAGGCCGGCGAGCTGCCCGTCGCCATCTGCATCGGCGTCTCCCTGGCCACCCACCTGGCCGCCTCGATGTCGCCCCCGGCCGGCGTGGACGAGCTGGCCATCGCCCAGGCCCTGGCCCCCACCCCGCTGGTCAAGTGCCTGTCCAACGACCTGGAGGTGCCGGCCGAGGCCGAGATCGTCCTCGAAGGGCGCATCACCGGCCGCAGCGTGGCCGAAGGGCCGTTCATGGACCTCACCGAGACGATGGACATTGTCCGCGACCAGCCGGTGATCGAGATTGACCTCATCAGCCACCGGCGCGACCCCATTTACCATGCCCTGCTGCCCGGCGGCCTGGAACACAAGCTGTTGATGGGCATGCCCCGCGAGCCCACCATTTTCGCCGAGGTCAACAAGAGCGCCCGCTGCACCGGCGTCTATGTCACCCCCGGCGGCGCCTCCTGGCTGCACGCCGTCGTCCAGATTGACAAGCAGGGGCCCGACGACGGCCGCCAGGCCATCCTGGCCGCCTTCCGCGGCCACGCCTCCCTCAAGCACGTCTGGGTGGTTGACACCGATATCAACATTTACGACCCGGCCGAAGTCGAGTGGGCCATGGCCACCCGCTTCCAGGCCGACCATGACCTGCTGGTGCTGCCCGACGAGCCGGGCAGCTCGCTTGACCCCTCCGGCCGGCACGCGCCGGGCCAGAAGAGCCGGACGGCCAAGCTGGGCCTGGACTGCACCGTCCCCTGGGGCGCGGAACCAGCCCTCTTCGCCCGCGGCCGGTATGCGTCGGTCGAGCTGGCGGCCTATGGCCTTTAGCGGCGCGCCTCCGGCCGCCGCGCCCCGGCCGGCATGAACTGGCTCTTCTGGCAGACGCCGGCCGTTCAGGAGGGCGACCTGCTGCAGGCCGAGCTGGGCTTCGTCATCCTGCTCAGCCTGGCCGCCCTGGTTGCCATCCTCGTCCGCCGCATCCGGCTGCCCTACACCGTCGCCCTGGTCTTGGTCGGCCTGCTGCTCTCCCTTTTTCCCGGCTTCGTCAGCATTGACCTCAGCGCCGAACTGATCCTGGCCCTGCTGGTGCCGCCGCTCATCTTTGAGGCCACCCTGAACCTCTCCTGGCCCAACCTGCGCCGCCACCTGCTGCCCACCTTGCTCCTGGCCGTCGGCGGCACCCTGATCGCCTCCTTCCTGATCGCCGGCGCCCTCCGCCTGATGGGCGCGACGCTGCTGCCCGACCTGCGCCTGCCCTTCACGGCCGCCTTCGCCTTTGGCGCCCTCATTTCGGCCACCGACCCGGTCGCCGTCATCGCCCTCTTTCGCACGCTGGGCGTGCCCAAGCGTCTCGCCCTGTTGATGGAGGGCGAGAGCCTGTTCAACGATGGCGTGGCCATCGTCCTCTTCTCCATCGCCCTGTCCACGGCCGCAAGCCTGAACGCCGGCGACGGCGCCCCCTTCAACCTGGCGGCCGCCGCCGCCGAGTTCGGCCGGGTGGCCCTGGGCGGCTTGGGCGTCGGCGTGGTGCTTGGCTTTCTGGTCTCCAGCATCGTCCTGAAAAATGTGGACGAGCCCCTGGTCGAAACGGCCACCACCGTCGCCCTGGCCTTCGGCGCCTTCATCCTGGCCGAGCAGCTCCAGGTCAGCGGCGTGCTGGCGGTGGTCGCGGCCGGCATCCTCGTCGGTAACGTGGGCAGCGCCAACACCTCGCCCACCACCAAGCTGACCCTCGAAAATTTCTGGGAGTTCGCCGCCTTCGTGGTGAACTCGATGGTCTTCCTGCTCATCGGCGTCGAGGCCGACCTGTCCCAACTGGGCGCCAACCTGCCGCTCATCCTGGCGGCCGTGACCGCCGTCCTGTTGAGCCGGGCCGTGGTCGTCTACGCCCTCAGCGCCCTTTCTAGCCGGCTCGACCCCCACATCGCCATCCCCTGGCGCTACCGTCACGTCCTCTTTTGGGGCGGCCTGCGCGGCGCCATCAGCCTGGCCCTGGCCCAAAGCCTCTCGGCCCTGCTCTTCGAGCCGGAAGTCGTCGCTAAGCTGCGCTTCATGACCTTCGGCGTCGTGCTCTTCACCCTGGTGGTGCAGGGCCCCACCATCGGGCCGCTCTTGCGCGCCCTCGGCCTGTCGCAACAGCCGGCCGCCCAGCGCGAACAGGAGCGGCGCCAGGCCCACCTCTACGCCGCCCGTGCCGCCCGCCGCGAGCTGGACCGCCTCTATCGCGACGGCATCCTGTCCATCGAAGCCTGGCAGGCCATGGCCGACATTTACGAGGGCCAATTGGAGCGCTACAGCCATAACTTGCGCGACCTGCTGGCCGACTTCCCCGAGCTGGAGCAGGCCATGGTCCTCCAAACGCGCAAAGAGCTGCTGCGCGCCGAGCGCGCCGCCCTCGGCGACGCCATCCGGCGCGGCCTCATCAGCGAAGAGATTTACCGCGAACTGATTGATGAGACCGACCACCGCAGTCACGCCCTCGACCTCATCTGGGCCAACGTGAGCCACGACGACGACCATCGGCCGGAGCCGAGCTGAGGTGGGCGTAATCGTCTGCGCCATGCGCGGCGGGCCGGGCAGCCGCGCCGTCCAGCGCCGGGCCGTCGAGCTGGCCGCCCAGGCCGGCAAGCGGCTCATCTTCCTCTACGTGGTGGACGTCGCCAGCGTGCCCGGCGCGGAGGGGAAATTGGGCCAGGCGGCCCGGGCCGAGCTGACCTGGCTGGGCCAGACCTTGCTGGCCATCGCCGTCCACCGCGCCGACAACAAGGGCGTGCCGGCCCAAGCCGCGCTGCGCGAAGGCGACCCGCGCCACGAGATCAGCCGCTTCCTGGCCGAGAACGCGGCCGAGCTGCTCCTCCTGGGCGCCCCACGCCGCGCCACCGGCGCCTTCGGCGCCCACGACTCTATCGAAGCCTTCGCCCAGGCCATCCAGGACGAATCCGGCCTGCCGGTGGAGATTGTGCGCCCCGACGGCGCGGCCGGAGCGGCCCAATGAGCGCCAGCCTGCGCGTCTATGAGGTCGGCCCGCGCGATGGCCTGCAGAACGAAGCCGCCCCCATCGCCACCGCCGCCAAACAGGCCTTGATCGCCGGCCTGGTCGCCGCCGGCCTGCCCGCCATTGAGCTCACCAGCTTCGTCAACCCCAAAGCCGTGCCCCAGATGGCCGACGCCGATGAGGTCATGGCCCACACCCTGGCCCAATTCAACGCCGGCCGCACCCAGTTCACCGGCCTGATCTTCAACGAGCGCGGCTACGAGCGGGCCGTGGCCGCCGGCTGCGCCAACTTCGCCGTCGGCGCGGCCGTCAGCGACAGCTTCAGCAGGGCTAACACCGGCATGAGCGCCCAGGAGGCCCTGGCGATGTGTCGCAAGCTGGTTGGCTGGGCCCGCCGCGACGGCCACTGGGTGCGCGCCTACCTCAGCACCGCCTGGGTCTGCCCCTTCGAAGGCCCGGTCCCGCCAAACAAAACCATCGCCTACGCCGAAGCGCTCTGGTCGGCCGGCCTGGACGAGCTGGCCATCTCCGACACCATCGGCCACGCCGACCCGCTGGCAGTCGGCCGGCTGATGGAGGCGCTCGGCAAGCGGCTGGACATGGGCCGGCTGGCCGTCCACTTGCACGACACCCAGGCCCTAGGCCTGGCCAACACCACCGCCGCCATCCAGGCCGGCGTCCGCATTCACGACGCCAGCGTCGGCGGCCTGGGCGGCTGCCCCTTTGCCCCCGGCGCGGCCGGCAACCTGGCCACCGAAGACCTCGTCTTCCTGGCCTACAAGCTCGGCCTGGGCACCGGCGTGGACTTGGCGGCCCTGTGGCAGGTGGTCCAGCAGGTCGAAAAGGTCGTCGGCCGGCCCGTCGGCGGCCGGATCCGCGCCTGGTGGCAGAGCGAGGGCCGCCTGGCCAAGACCGGCCCCCGCCTGCCCGGCCCCGGATGATCGCCTCGCACCGCCGGTTGGCCCAGAACCAGGGCGGGCACGGGGGCCCGCCCCTGCTCGCCGGCCGGCTGGCAGCCCGTCCCACAATTTGTAAACATCCATAAACCGACCCCATGACCGCCCCGACCCTTACCCCCGACCAGGCCGCCACCCTCGCCGGCCGGCGCGGCCCGGCCCGCCAGCTGGCCATGCGCCTGCTGCTCGACCTGGCGGCCGCGGCCGGGGCCCAAGCCCTCGTCCCCATCCAGAGCGCCCACCTCTCCGGCGTCTCCCCGCTCACCGGCGGCCAGGGGCTGCTGCGCCTGCTGCGCCGCCTGGCGGCCGACCCCGGCGCCCAGGTGGCCGTGCCCACCACCCTCAACGCGGCCGGCTGCGACTTCGCCCAGTTCGAGCGCATGCGCATCGCCCAGCCCGACTTCCTGGCCCGCAGCCGCGAGATCGTGGCCCTTTACACCCAGCTCGGCGTCCGGCCCATCCTCTCCTGCGTCCCCTACGAGTGGGAGGGCGTCCGGCTCGAGGGCCCGGCCGCCTGGGCCGAATCCAACGCCATCTGTTTCGGCAACTCCTATGGCGACCTGCGCACCAACCGCGAGTCGGGCCTGTCGGCCCTGGCGGCCGCCCTGACCGGCTTCGCGCCCGGTTACGGCCTGCTGGCGGCCGAGGCCCGCCGGCCGAACCTGGAGGTGGTCGTCGCCTGCCCGCTGGCGGAGCCGACCGACTTCTCCATCCTGGGCGACTGGGTCGGCAAACAGCTCCGGCCGGGCTGGCGGCTGCCCTTTGGCCCCATCCCCCTCTTTCACGGCCTGCCGGCCGGGCTGAGCCACGCGGCGCGCAAGGCGCTCGCGGCCGGCGTCGCCAACTACGGCGCGCCGCTGCTCTACCTGGAGCCGCCGGCCGGCCTGCCCGCCGACCACCCCTTCCAGGCCCGCCTCACCTTCAGCGCCGCCGATTTGGCCGGCCGCTACGCCGCGCTGGCCCCGCGCCGGCCGCTCTCCCTGGTCGTCCTGGGCTGCCCCCAGGCCTCGCTGGGCGAGCTAAGGG
>JBOGUG010000396.1:0-2898 GCA_050696115.1 Promineifilaceae bacterium (SeqCode)
GCAATACGCTGGCCAAGAGAAGGCCGGCAGCCAGCCGGCCTCTTGCTCCTATTGCGCTCACTGCTACCCTTCTTCTCCGTCCGAATAGCTAGGCCGGGATCGGGGAGTTTAAGGGCTTTAAGGCCCGTTTACTTCCCTATCGGCCGGCTCGTCTCTGCGCCCCAGTATACCCGATTTCCGACCACCTGTTCCAGGCCTGGCGCGGCCGGCGGCCGGAATTTTCACCCCGGCCTTACTTTGTGGCCGTTGGCGGCCGCGTCGCAGACGTCAGCCCGGCCGCCGGCCAGGTAGGCCCTGGCCCCCAGGTAACGGCGCAGCAGCGCGCCCAGCGGCGCCCACCAGGAGGCCCGGCCGGGCTGCTGGCCATTGCCGTTGCCGGCCGGCGGCGCGTCGGCCGGCAGCCGCACCGCCAGCGCCTCCAACACGACGTTGATGTTGTGGGCCAGGGCGTATTCGGGACTGGCCCCGATCTCGCCGGCCACGTGCAGGCCGACCGCCCTGCCGCTGGCCTCGTCCACCCAGACGGCGCCTGAATCGCCGCCCATGCTGATCTCAATCGCGCCGGCCCCCGGCCGGGGCACGACCCGAAAGCATTCGGCCAGGCTGACCGTGCCGGCCCCCTGGTAGGTCATCGGTACGGTCATGCGCAGGCCGTCAATCAGCCCCAGGGTGTAGCCGCTGCTGCGGCCGCTCTTCCAGACCAACATACCCAGGTGGGGCTCGCCGGCCGCCTCGATGGGCTGGCCCTCCATCGTCTGGCTGTCAACCTCGCGCTCCCCGCTCAGCTCGGCCACGGCCGCGTCCACCGGCCCCAACTGCCAGCGGCTGAGGCGGGCGATGGTGTTCTCCTCGCGCGTGCCGCCGTCAATCCAGCCCGGCTGCCAGATGGGCAGCCCGGCCGGGGCGTCGCGCCGGCCGGCCAGCACGTGCCAGTTGCTCAAGATCATCGCCGCCCCGCTGGCCCGGTCAATCACCTTGGCGCCCAGGGTGCCGGCCGTGGTGTAACGGCTGCCGATGCTCACGCCCAACGGCACCGGCCCGGCAAAGCGCCGGCCGCGGCCTTCGACGGCCGTCTCTTGGCGGGCCATGACGCGCGTCTGGGGCGCGTAGCTGGCCTCAATCACGTCCACCGGCACCCCCTTCACCTGTGGCGGAAACAGTTGGCCGGGCGGCAGCTCGGCCGGGTCCTTCTTCTGGGCCACGTGGACGCGGATAGACAGCCGGCCGGTCATCTGACCGCCCGTCCACTTGTAGCCCAGATCCACGGCCGTCACGCCCGGCCGGCCGAGCCAATCGGCGCGCACCGACTGCAGCGCTCTTTCGGCCCGCGCCAACTCCTGCAGGCTGATGGTTGCCATCGCTACCTCCTGCCGCCCTCGCCCCGCTTGCCTGCGGCTGCGCTCCCCTCTCCCTGGCCAGGGAGAAAGGCCAGGGGTGAGGGCCGCAGGGCCAGGCAACGCTTAAATTGGGGTACTACTAAACGAACTGTGCCGTTTCCGGCAACCTCTATTGTAGCCCAGGCAGCCCGGCCGGGTTACGGGACTATGTTCCTATCCGCGATCCGTTTTGCCGGCGCAGGCCGCTGAGGCTGCCCGCCTTGGTCGTGGGCTGGAGCCTGGGCGCGGCCGGCCTGGGGACGCAAAACGTGGACTGGATGCTGTCGGCCTTGGTGACTGCGCATGTCAACAACATGGCCGGCGAGGCCTCCTGCCTCAAGGGCTTGCCGGGCGGCCGGGGCTATTCGTTTAGCTGGCCGTGGCCTGATCTAAGGCCCGCCCAACTTCTCGACAGCCTTGATGTCATCGCAGCATGCATTATAATGTCACCATTGCATGCATTCATGTGATTGTTTGTCGGAGTGAGCCACATGGCCCAAATAACTGTCAGAAATGTGAGCCAGGGACTGCACGCCGCGCTCAAGCGCGAGGCCGAGCGCCGCGGCAGCAGCGTGAACCGCCTGGTGCTGAGCCTCCTGCGCCAGGGGTTGGGGCTGCAATCGGCCGACGACGGCCCGCGGCCGCATCACGACCTAGATCATTTGGTTGGCGCTTGGAGCTCGGCCGAGGCCAGCCAGTTTCTCGACGCCCTGTCCGAGCAACGCCAGGTTGAGGCCGAGCTTTGGCGCTGAGGCGGCTGACGCTGGACACGTCGGCCTACGCTTCCATCCTGGCGGCCAACAGCCAGGCCGTGGCAGCCATGCAGGCAGCCGACACGCTCCTTATCCCGGCCGTGGTGCTGGGCGAACTGTTGGCGGCCTTTGAATACGGTGGGCGCCGGGCCGAGAACCGCGCTCTGCTGGACGCCTTTCTGGCCAGCCCACGGGTTCAGGTCATGCCCGTTACGGCCGAGACGGCCGAGCGGTATGCGACCATCTACGCCCATTTGCGGGCTACCGGCCGGCCGGCGCCCACGAACGACCTGTGGATCGCGGCCAGCGCCATGGAGCATGGCAGCCAGTTGCTGACGGCCGACGCCCATTTTGGCCACATGCCCCAGATCATGCTTCAGATGCTCCCGGCCGGGCTGGCGCATTACTGAAACCTCAGGTCCTCGAATCCCAAACCCCCGCCGCATGTATGTTGACGCCGGCCGGCGGCCGGATATAATCACGCCCATCATTCTCATTGATCCCGCAGGCTTTATCCCATTCCGGACAGCCTGCACTGCTATCCTTTAGGCAAAGGAGGTGGTGCTGATGGATTGTCAGAGTACTATCCGCACCGTAGCGCCACCTCCTCAGGAGAAATAAGGCGCTACGGTGCAACCCGCAGAGGCCCCGTTTCATTGAACTGAAACGGGGCCTCTGCCCTTTTCAGGCGTAACTCACTTGAAAACGATCCCGGTGATCGTCCTGGGCCTGGGCGGCGTCGGCCGGGCCCTGCTCGGCCAGATCCTGGC
>JBOGUG010000397.1:0-9792 GCA_050696115.1 Promineifilaceae bacterium (SeqCode)
GGTCTGGCTTGTGGCCCACACCATCCGCCGGCCGGGCCACTGGCGGCTGCTGGTGCTCTCTGCCGGGCTGACCAGCCTCGTCGCGGCCGGGCTGGCTTCCCCCACGCTGCTCTGGTTCTGGGATGGCCTGCGCGCGGCCGGGGCCAGCTTCCACACTATCGAGCAGGTGAACCAGTGGGGCGTGAGCATCAACAGCCTGCCGCTGCCGTTTGTGGGCCATCCCGTGCTGCGGCCTTTGGTGCAACGCTTATATCAGGGGCCAGGCGACGAAACGCACGTCGCCAACCTGGGCCTACTGGCGTCACTGCTGGCGCTGTTCAGCCTGCCGGCCGCCCTCAGGCAGAAGCGCTGGCTGGCGCCGCTGCTGCTGGTGGCGGCCGGCGTCGTGCTAGCGCTGGGGCTGACACTTAAGTGGGACGGTAGCTCCTTCGCGCTGCCGGCCCTACGGCCGCTCAACGAGTTGATCTGGGGGCTGGGCCACCGGCTCAAGCCCGAATTCTTCATCGCCGGCCGGCCGCCGGACCCGTTTGGGGCGGCCGTGCCGCTGCCGGGCCTGCTGCTGGCGGCCGTCGTGCCCTATTGGGAGGGCGCCCGCGTGATGGCGCGCTACCTGCTGCTGGCCGGCTTGGGCCTCTTTTTGCTGGCGGGCTTCGGCCTGAGCCGGCTGCGACACAATTGGCTTAAAGTGTTCCTGAGCGCGGGGCTGCTTTTCGAGATTGTGCCCCACGCCCAGAACGGGCAGCCCTTCCCGCCGCAGTCGCACCCCGCCTTCGCCTGGCTGCAGCAGCCGGCCGCGGCGGACGGCGCCGTAATTGATTTGCAAGTTCCAGCGCCGCATACCTTCGACTTGGCGGGCGGCGGCGCAATTGTATGGGCCACCTACATACATGATCGGCCTACCATGGCTGGCACGAGCGCGTTCTTTCCGGACAGCACGACACATTTGCGGGCGTGGCTGCTAGCCCACCCTCACCCCTTTGATGAGCCGGACTTCGCCGCCAAGCTGCGGAATGTCCGAGTTCGTTTTCTCGTGGTTCACATGGGTACGTCTCTCAGCCACGCGCTGGTCGCCGAGGCAAGCGGGAATAAGCAGTTTGGTCCACCGCACTGCCTGGCGCCGGCCAAAGGACCTTCGCCCTGGCTCTATCCGATCTGCATTATCGAGGTGTTGAGTCCAACCTGAGAGCGGCAGCTGTTAATACTCTGAAGTTTGACTTGGCATGACGACCCTCCCGTATTCCGGCTGCGTTCCCCAGCGTTCGATCATGTCGTAATCTCTAGCGAAATTCAGTCTGCTACGCGAACGGGACAGATTGGTGGCACATCTCTGCAAGATACTTTTAGGAGGGATACGAAATGCTAGCTGAACTGGCACGACTTATATTGGCGGCTCCAAGACCTCAATCTCATTCAGCATCGTTCAGTGCGTATGCAATGGGACGAAACGCCAGACCGTCCCGATTACTCATGTTTGGCGTAATGTTCTCGTTGCTGTCACTCTGCTATGTTGTGGGCCGGGAGACCGCGCCTTCTGTTTGGGCGTTCTCCGATGGCTGCAACTTGGTCACGAATCCTTCATTTGAAGGGGAGGCAGGCGGTTCATTCACCAATTGGCTGCTTATAGCTCAGCCAGGCTCTTCGGCTACCTTAAGCGTTCAAAGCTTTCCATCTTATGTGCAGTCCGGTGCGTTCGCTGCCAAGGTCACGGTAACCGACTATGGGGACACCTATCTCACGACGACGCCTGAGGCGACTGGTATCCCAGTAGTCCCTAACAGCACATACAGGGTCTCCGCAAGGCTGCTGAGCTTAATGGGGCGCGCGGGATTGCGAGTAATTCAATGGAGAAGTAACGCTACCGTGGCTAGCGACCAACATCTAATTAATGGAGGTGGCTCAGGGCAATGGGTGACCCTTGAGCAATCGTTCGTAACCGTACCTGATGCAGCTTTCGTTTCAGTGCGACTTCAACATCATTTGAGTAATGGCGCTTTCTGGTGGGAGGATGTAAGGCTCTGGCGCGAAACTTCTGGCTATCGTTGCATGGATGGGCGACATTACATTGCTCAGACTACTCCTTCTTTCAAGCTATGTAGCATTTCGAATCCTAGCGGGGAGTATTGGTGTACGGATAGCCAGAGAGATAGCTTCGATGAGCTGATTCGGCGGACCGCACAATTCAACTCCAATGGTCAGTTCATTAAACATAATGTCGATTACGTGCTACATAATGGAACCACTGCCGACTCAATCGGGGTTCACAAGAACGAGGATCAGTCAGAGGGCTTTGGTTGGCGCTGCTTCGCCAATCCGGGGCAATGATGTGGCGCTCCGGCGAGTGGATCAAATGCTGGTCATCCACCGCAAGCTTTGGATGTTGAAATGTCATTACCATTGCTTCCGTATCCAGGTGATCTGAACCCAACAGTCAACTCAGGTGCCGCTCTGGCCCATGATTGGCAAAAATTTGACATAAGAAGACTTAACCCGCATGACGCATCGCAACCATATAAGATTGGTGATACTTGGACTCGGCTCTGGGCATACATTGCAACGTCAGTCTCGTTAGGGGAAGATCTTGGTGCTCAGAGCTATGTGCTGGTCATTGAAGAGGAACACTTGCCCGGTGATTTTGTTCCAACTGGTGGTGGCGGCACGCGGCTCGAGCGCTATCTTTTTGCAGTGGGATATGGGAAGGTGCGTCAGATGGCGCGTCTTGACACAGATTGCACACAGGTCAACCCAGCCAACTGCGATGGCAATTACACTGTTGCCCAGGGGATACTGACGCTCCATAGGAGATCTGCCAACGATCTTGGTGTTACTTCTATAGCGCCATACAACATCGTTGACTGGTGGGTTCCATGATGGGGCCGCCCCAAACGACAATGGCCATTGCGGGGATAGTATCGCTTTCATTGCCGTTGCCGCAGTGGTCGTTGTGGATTACTGGATGGGCCAGCCGCCGGCCCATGGCTGCGGTCTCAACATCCCGTTCTGAGCCGGTCGCCAGTCTCAGCCTGTCACCAGGTCGTCCAGGCTCACGCCCAGGGCAGCGGCCAGGCACGATATCACCTCGGCCGTGCCGGTGCGGCGGCCGGATTCCAACTGGGAGAGATAGGGGGCGCTGATGCCGGCCGTTTCGGCGAGCTCTTGCTGGGTGAAGCCACGGTGGGCTCGCCAGGCGCGAATCGGATTCTCGCCGTCCAGCATGGCGTAGACGACTTCGGCCGGGACGGTTTGCTCGCCGGCCGCCAGGGCTTGCACGGCCGCGTCAAAGTCACGCCCATCGGCCAAGGTTTCGGCGTCCTCCAACAGGCGCACGTACAATTCATAGGGCAGCACAGCATATTCCGGCTGGCCCTCTTTGAGAATCAATTGAACGCTCATCAGTATACCTCTCCGCGGGGCGCAATCTTGATCACCGGGATCACCAGCGCTTCATTTTCGACGGCATAGATAACGCGCCAATTGGCGACCCGGAGCCGGTAGGTGGGCCGACCCTGAAGGCGCGTGACGTGGGCGTGATTTACATAGGGATCGGCCGCGATGCGGTCCAGCCGTTTCCGAATACGATCCGCCAAGGCGCGGAACGCGGCGCAATTGCCGCTCCGCCTGCCGGGTAAAGGCGATTCGGAACGCTGGCATGTTAGCAAAATGCTAAACACTTTGCAGGCCGATTCGCGCATATGTGGAAAGCGGCTTTCTTTGCTTCTGGCGCCGACTCAGCTCCGTCAGTCGTCATACAGGATAGCCGGCGTGTAAAGCCAGTAGATGACTGGCGGCTCGTCCGCGCTGATCTCAACCTGCCCGGTCGCCACGTCGCTACCCAGGCTGTTGGTGGCCGTCAGGGTGACGGTGTACAGGCCGGCGGCCGCGTAGGCGTGGCTGGGGCTGGTGTCGGTCACAACCGGGCCGCCGTCGCCGAAGTCCCAGGCGAAAGTAAGCTCCGAGCCGGTTGAGGTGTTGGTGAACACGGTCGTCTCGCCCAGGAAATCGGGGCTGGAGGAGCTGAAGGAGGCGGCCGGCGGGATAAGCGAAACGCAGGCCGGGCCGCCGCCGCTCAGGCGGATGTCGTCCACGTGCCAGCCGTCATCATTTACGGTGAAATCGGTGCTCAGGTGGAAGCGGACGTGGGCCGCAGCGGCCCCGTCGAGGGTGGAAGCGTCCAGGGTGACCTCCTCCCACTGCGTCGAGGAGCCGTCGTAACTGGCCAACTCGTCCCAGGTGGCGCCGCCGTCGGCCGAGACCTCAACAATGCAGTAATCGTAGTCGGCCTCGGTGTCGCAGATGTGCCAGAAAGTCAGCTCCAGGCCGGTGAACTCGCTCAGGTCGAGCTCGGGCGACGTGAGCGAGATTTCGAGATTGCTGCCGTAGGTAACGCCGGGGCTGTCGGTCCAGGAGTGAGTCGGGCTGTGGCTGGCTTCGTCGGTGATGGCCCAGGGCGGGTCGGCCGTCCAGCCGAGGTTGCCGGCCTCCACATCGTCGGCAAAGGCGTCGCACATCGGGTCGAGCTGGAAGTCCTGCACCACGACCTGGCCGTCGGCGATGGTCAGGTTTTCGGCCGTGGCCGGGCCGTAGCCCGGCGTCAGCGGCGTGGCCGTCAGGTCGTAGGTGCCGCTGATGACCAGCAGGTCGTAGACCCCGGTGGCCGGGTCGGTGAGCGTCGTGAAGGTATCCGCCGCAACTTCGGCCGCCAACGGCAGGCCGGTGTCGGCCGCGGTCACCGTGCCCTGGAAGTGGGGCGCGGCGGAGGGATCCAGAATGTAGAGGAAGGCCGCGCTGAAAGCGCCCCAGGCCCCGTTTGCGTCCTGGCCGCGCACAAAGAGGGTGTGGCGGCCGTTGGCCAGGCCGGCCGTGTCCACCGCGCCGACGACGGCCTCGATGCTCTCGTCAAAGGCGCCGTCGGCGGCCGCCAGTGGGATCGAGATGGGCGTGGTGGTGGTGATCCAGGGCGGCGTGTCAATGTAATATTCGGCCGCGGCCACGTCCTGCACCGGCTCCGTGCCGTTGTCGTTGCTGAAGCGGCTGTCGTTGATCGTCGCCGTCAGGGTCACCACCTGGCCCGGCTCGGCCGGGCTGTTGCTCAGGGCGAGTTCCAGGGCGTCGGGGCCGGCCGGGGTGATGTAGGGCGTGCGGCTGACCTTGGCAGCGTAGAGCAGGGCCGGCAGGTTGTCGGGCAGGATGGTGGACTCGAAGGTCGCGCAGGATTGGAAAAAGGCGGTGCCTAGTTCAAAGGTGTAGGCGGCCAGGCCCAGTTCGCCGTAAGCGAAGTCGTCGGTCGTGCCGTCGGTCACATAGAGGCCGATGGCCTGTTCGGGATAGTAGCCGTTGAAATAGGCGAACTTGCGGCCGAGGGTCTGGAGCTGGACGCTGTTGGGGGCCGGATCTTGGGTGAAGCCCCAGGGCCACAAGACCAGTTCGCTGTAGCTGTGGATATCGAGGAAGACGCCGGTGGCGGTGATGGGGGCCGGCGCGGGCAGCGGATCGTCGCGCTGGTCGGGGAAGTTGGCGCTGACATAGTCCTGGACGGCCTGCACCTCCGGTTCGGAGGCTGGCGCAGGGCCGCGATAGGTCTCGCTGCATTCATTGCTGCTGGAGCCGCCGCAGCAGCCCCATTGGAACTCGAAGTTGCGGTTCAGGTCCGCGCCGCGGCTGGGCGAGGTGGGGCCGCAGTAATTCTCGTTGGTGTTCTTGCGCCAGAACTGGCCGGCTTCGGCGTGCTTGCGGCCGTCGGGGTTGGTCATCAGCAGCAGGTGGAGCTCATGGTGATCCAGCAGCCAGGTGGCGTCGGCGTCGAGGCCGTAATTGTTGATCAGGTATTCGGCAAAGCGGGTGTTGAGCTCGGCGGTGGTGTATTCGCGGGCGTGAATGGCGCTCATGGCAAACAACTTGGGCTTGGGCCCCGGCGTGGCCTCGTTGGTCAGGCGCAGGACGAACATGTCGTAGCCCGGCAGGCCGCCGGCGGCCGTCTTCTCCCAGGAGTCGCCGACGTCGGTCCATTCGGCCAGGTCAGGGTAGTCGGCCGCCAACTGGGCGGCGCTGGCGAAGGTCTCTTCGACGGTGCGGTAGCAGGGGAAGCCCGGGATGCCGCCGCCCTGGTTCGGCAGCGGCTGGCGCGGCGCGTTGGCCTCGGCCGTGCGGCGGGCGTCTATCTCCAGCCGAAAGCCGGCCTCTTCGAGGGCGGCGTATTCGGCGGCCGTCACGCCGACCACCAGGTAGCCTTTATCGTAATGCACTTCCCAGGGCTCCTTCCAGGCGGCCAGGTCAGCCACCAGGGAGGGATCGTCGAAGTGGGCGCGCACGACGATCAAGTCGTGCTCGAATTGGCGCCCTTCGCCGGCCGGGACGGCGGTGACGGTCAGGAAAAGGGCCAGCCCCAGCAGGCTGGCGGCCAGGATGGAGAGAAAGAGGAAACGTTTCATATTGTGCCTCTGGGTATGCGCGGCCGGAATAGGGCCGGGATTGGGGAATTAAGGGATTGTCTCATTTGCCCGTGATATAGGGGCGCCGCTTGTTGCGCCCACCGGCGCCGGCGCCGAAAGCGCGGGCACGTGCAACGTGCCCCTACTCGGACGGCGGGATGTTCTCGACAAATTCGCCGGTGGTCATGAAGATGACTCTTTCGGCGATGTTGGTGGCCCGGTCACCGATGCGCTCCAAATTGTGGCCGGCCCACAGCAAGTAAGTGCCGCGGGTGAGGTAGGCATCTTCGCGCATCTCCAGCAGCGTTTCGGCCAGTAGCTGATGGTACTGGCGGTCGAGCTTGTCATCGCGCCGCACGAGCGCGTGGGCCAATTCGGCGTCGGCCTCCAAATAGGCCTGGACGCTCGCTTCAATCATCTGGCGGGCGCGGCGCGCCATTTTAGGCAACTTGTGCAGGCTGAGGATCTCGGCTTCGGCCGCCAGGCGCTTGACCAGGCGGGCGATGCCGGCGGCGTGGTCGCCGATGCGCTCCAGCTCCTGGGTGATGTGGGTGACCGCCAGCACGCGGCGCAAATCTCTGGCCAGCGGGTTCTGGGTGGCCAGGATCAACAGGCATTCCTCTTCCAGGTGAAAACGCAGCTCGTTAATTTCCTCGTCGCCGTCGATCACGGCCTGGGCCAGCTGGGTATCGCGGCCGGTGAGGGCCTCGACAGCCCTGGCAATGGCCTGGTCCACGCTGCTGGCCAGGCGGACGATGTCGGCGTCCATCTGGGCCAACTGCTTGTCGAGCGTGGCCCGTTTGTGGGGCATCATGCGTCGTCGGCCGGCTGGCCGGCCTTGCGGTCGAAGGCTGCCTGGAGGGCCGAATAGGCCTCATCCGTCAGGCGCTGGCCGTCGCTCTTCTGGCGCAGAAAGCCCTTGACCTTGGAGGCGTGCATGGCCGGTATGTCCGAGCCGGCAAGGTCCAGGTTGTCGCGGCTCTTGGCGGTAAAGACGATGAGGGCGCCGATGGGCAGCTCCTGGTCGGCCACTTCGGGGGCCTGTTCGCGGATGAAGCGCGTCAGGGAGGCCAGCATCGTCTCGACCTCCTTGGTGGGGTTGCCCAGCCCCTCTTGGCCGAAGAAGCGGCGCAGGCCAAGGCCTGTCTGGCGCCAGCGCCGGCCGCTGACCGAGATACGGCCGCCCTGGAACTTCAGGTTAAAGACGACCAGGCCGGCCGGGGCCAGCAGGATGTGGGGCGAAGGCAGGGCAAAATGGTAGAGGCGGCCGCCACGGGCCGCCCCGCGCAAGGCATCGTCCAGCACCTGATCGGGCCGGGGGCTGCGGCCGTAGCGGTTGAGCAGATAGGCGCCGGCCTGGGAGATGACGAAGCCGATCAGCAGCGCGACCAACTGGAGCAGTATTAAATTGGGCGCGTTGCTGACGAAGACCAGCACGAAGCCGCCGAGCAGGAAGACGAGGCCGACCAGGCTGGCTTGCTGGCCGCGCTTGGCCAGCCGGGCGATGCGCGCGTCGTCGCGGAGAATGACTAGGGGCGCCTGGCGCGTCTGGACGGAGCTCATGCGCCCGCCTGGCCGTTGGCGAAGCGGCCGAGCACCAGACAGGCGTTCTGCCCACCCAGGCCGAAGGAATTGGAAAGCGTCAGGCGCAGGTCGGCCGGCCGGGGCGCCGCTGTAACGTAGTCCAGGTCGCATTCGGGGTCGGGCGTCTCGTAATTCCAGGTGGGCGGGATGACGCCCTGGCTGAGGGCGTAGGCGCAGAAGATGGCCTCCAGGGCGCCGGCCGCGCCCATGGTGTGGCCGGTGACGGCCTTGGTGCTGCTGACGGCCAGGTTGTAGGCGTTCTCGCCAAACAGGCGCTTGATGGCGTAGGTCTCCATGGCGTCGTTGACGGGGGTCGAGGTGCCGTGGGCGTTAATGTAGGTCACTTCCGCCAGGGGCACGCTGGCGTCTTCAAGGGCCCAGCGCATGGCGCGCACGGCGCCGGCCCCTTGCGGGTCAGGGGCGGCAACGTGAAAGGCGTCCGAGGAGGAGGCATGGCCCAGGAACTCGGCGTGGATGCGCGCCCCGCGCGCCAGGGCGCGGTCGAGGCGCTCCAACACCAGCACGGCCGCGCCTTCGCTCAGGATGAAGCCATCCCGGTCTTTATCGAACGGCCGGCTGGCCTTTTCCGGGGCGTGGTTGAAATGGGTGGACAGGGCGCGCATGGCGGCGAAGCCGGCCAGGGCCATCTCGTGAATGGAGCCTTCGACGCCGCCGGCGATAACCCGCTCGGCCGCGCCGCGGCGGATCAGCTCGGCCGCCTCGCCGATGGCCTGGGTGCCGGTGGCGCAGGCGGCCACGACGGTGTTGATCGGCCCCTGCGCGCCCGACAGCAGGCTGACATGATGGGAGGGCATGTTGGGCAGGGCGCTGGACAGGGCGAAGGGGCTGACGCGCGCCAGGCCCTTCTGGGTGTAGACATCGCCATGCTCCAGGGTGCGCTCGAAGCCGCCCATGCCGGTGCCGATGACCACCCCGGTGCTTTCGGGATCGGCGACCGGCTCCGTCAGGCCGGCGTCGGCCAGCGCCATCCGGGCGGCGGCCACGGCCAACTGCGAGGCGCGGGCCATGCGGCGGGCCTCTTTAAAGTCCAGGTAGTCGGCCGGGTCGAAACCCTTGATCTCGCCGGCGATCTGGCAGGGCAGGTGGCTGGCGTCGAACTGGGTGATACGCGAAATGCCCGAGACGCCCGCCAGGGCATTGCGCCAGCCCTCTTCGGCCGTGTTGCCCACCGGGCTCAAGGCGCCCATGCCGGTGATGACGACTCGCGGCCGGCCGCGGGCGTCCAGGTGTGGTTGCATCTTCTGCTCCGTTTAAATGCCGGTCGGCCTCAAGCCACCAGCGCCTCGGCCGGGGCCAGGCTCAGGCCCTGGCGAATGGCGGCGACAACATCCTGCTCGACGGCCAGCCGGGCCTGGCCGATGGCCTGGCGCAGCGCGTAGGCGTTGGAACGGCCGTGGGCCACAATGACGACGCCGTTGACGCCCAAGAGGGGCGCGCCGCCGACTTCGTTGGGGTCGAGCCGTTGGCGCACCCGGCCGAAAGCCGGCCGGGCCAGCAGCCCACCCAGGATCGTAAGCGGCGAGGCGCGCAGCTCCTGGCGGATCAGGTCGGACATGTAGGCGGCGACCGCCTCGGCCGTCTTCATTACCAGGTTGCCGGTGAAGCCGTCGGTCACGGCCACGTCGGCCCGGCCGCGCACGAACTCCTTGGGCTCGATGTTGCCGATGTAATTCAGGCCGCTGCCGGCAAACAGCGGCGTGGCCGCCTGGATCAATGCGTTGCCTTTGCCGGCCTCTTCGCCGTTGGAGAGCAGGGCCACGCG
>JBOGUG010000398.1:0-2880 GCA_050696115.1 Promineifilaceae bacterium (SeqCode)
GTGCTGCGCCGGCCGAGCGCCAGCAGGACGCCCAAGGGGAAAGAGGCCAGGATGCCGACGGCCGCCAGCAGCAGGTTGACCATCAGGCCGCCCCAGGAAGTAGTCTGGATCACGGGCAGGGCCTGCACGCCGGGCACGCCGCGCAGCAGCCAGTAGACGAGGCCGAGCGACAGCAGCCAGGCGGGCACCAGCAGGGCGGCTCGGCCGAGCCGCGGCCGGCGGCCGAGGGCGAAACCGGCCAGCACGACCGCGGCGGCAGCCAGCATGAAGACGCGGATGGGGGCGCTCAGCCCTTCGCGCGCCCAGGGGATAAAGGCCAGCGCCGCGTACAGCCCCAGCGCCAGCCAGGCGAAGGTGCGGACGATGCCGCCCCAGGCGCCCCAGCTCAGCCCGAGCAGGAGCGAGAAGCTCAGCAGGCTGGCCCCGACGCGCCACAGCTCGGCCACCGGGTATTGGCCGATCAGGTACAGGAGCGGGCTGGCCAAAATGGGCGCCCAATTGGCGCTGAGGACGAACGCCACCAGGCGCGAGCCGAGCAGCCACAGCAGGTAGAGCCCGGCCAGGGTCAGCAGCGCGTTGTACCAGTTGTTAAGCAGGTTGCGCCGCAGCCACAGCAGCGGGTTGCTGCTGGCGGCCGGGCGCTGCATGGGCTGGGTCAGGCTGGCCACGCTATTGCTCGGTGAAGCGGATGCGGCGGTTGTAGATGTTCAACAGGGCGGAAAAGATCAGGCTGATGACCAGATAGGTCGCCATGACCATGAGGAAAACGGGCACAGCCCGGCCGGCCTGGTTGATCATAATCCGGCCGATGGCGAACAGGTCAGGGTAGCCAATGGCCAGGGCCAGGCTGGAGTTCTTGGTCAGGTTGAGATATTGGCTGATCAGGGGCGGGATGATGACCCGCAGCGCCTGGGGAAAGATGACCAGGCGCAGGGCAAGCAGGTTGTTCAGGCCGATGGAGCGGGCCGCCTCGACCTGGCCGCGCGAGACGGCCTGGATGCCGGCGCGCACGATCTCGGCGATGAAAGCGGCCGTGTAAAGCGTCAGGCCAGTGAGCAAGGCAGCAAATGAGGTCGTGAGCGTCGTGCCGCCCTCAAAGTTGAAGCGGCCGAGCACGGGCACGTCCGGCGTCAGCGGCCGCTGGGGCAGGACAAGCCAGGCGATAAGCGGCGGCGCCAACAGGATTGCCAGCGCCAGCCAGCCGGCGTAGGTGGGCCGGCCGCGGCGCTCCTGCACCTTGCTCAGGACGAGATAGAGGATCAAGGCGCCAGCGGCCGCAAGGCCAACCACCAGCAGCCAGGCGCCGGTTGTCGGGCTGGTCTCGAACCAGGCCAGGTAGACGCCGCGCTGGTTGAGGATGAGGAGGTCGCCCAGGCGGATGCTCTCCTGGACGCTGGGCAAATTTTGGAAGACGGCGAAGAAAAGGAAGAACAGCGTGACCAGCAGGGGCACATTGCGCAGCGACTCGACGTACAGGGTGGCTGCGCTGCGCACCAGCCAGTTGGTGGACAGCCGGCCGAGGCCAACGGCGATGCCCAGCAGGGTGGCCAGCACGACCCCAATGAGCGACACCTTGAGCGTGTTGAGCAGGCCGACCTGGAAGGCGCGCAGGAAGGACATGGAGGGGTCATAGGCGATGACGCCCTCGCCGATGGGAAAGCCGGCCGCCTCCTGCAGGAAGTCGTAGCCCAGCAGCAGGCCACGCTCCTCGGCCGCCTGCAGCACGTTGTTCAGGAGAAAGACGACCAGGCTGATGACGGCCGCGGCCGAGATGATCTGGGCGGCCCACTTGAGGACGCGGTCGTCGCGCCACAGGGGAACGCCCTGGTAGCTGAACAGGCTGCGGCTGGGGCTGGCCTGGCTCATGCTGGCCAAAGGGGCGCAGCCCGCCCCGGCCGGGGCGGGCTGCGCCGCCAGAGGCTAGTCAATCAAGGTTAGCGGATCGGCGGAGCATACAGGATGCCGCCGTTCGACCACAGCTCGTTGAGGCCGCGCGGCAACGCGAAGGCGTCGCCCTCTGGCCCCATGTAGCGGTCGTAGATGTCGGCGTAGTTGCCGACCTGGGTGATGACGTCTACCGCAAAGTCGGCGTCTAGGCCCAGGATGCCCTGGCCGAATTCGCCCTCGATGCCCAACAGGCGGCGCACCTGGATGTTGTCGCTGCCCATCATCTCTTCGATGTTGGCCTGATTGACGCCCAACTCTTCGGCGTTAATCAGGACCATGACCACCAACTTGACGATGTCGAACCACTGGTCGTCGCCGGCCGGCACGGCCGGGGTCAGCGGCTCCTTCGAGATGGCGATGTCCAGGATGACGTGGGCGTCAGGGTCGGCAAAGCCGCTGCGCACGGCGGCCAACTGCGACAGGTCACTGGTGGTGGCGTCGCAGCCGCCGCTCTCGTAGGTGCTGTAGACCGTGGCCGTGTCCTCGAAGACGACCGGCGTGAAGTCCAGCCCGCGCTGGCGGAAGGCGTCGGCCAGGTTCAACTCGGTGGTCGTGCCGCTGGTGACGCAGACATTGGCCCCGTCCATCTGCTCGATGGAAGTGATGCCGCTGTCGGCCGGCACCATAAAGCCCTGGCCGTCGTAGAAGGTGACGATGGTGAAATTGCCCCACTCGGCGTCGCGGGTCGAGGTCCAGGTGACGTTGCGCGCCAGCAGGTCAATCTCGCCGGTTTGCAGGGCCGGGCCGCGTTCGTCGGCGGTCAGCGGGACGACTTCGATGGCTTCGGCGTCGCCAAAGACGGCGGCGGCCGCCGCCCGGCAGAAGTCAATGTCGAAGCCGACATTCCGGCCGCTCTCGTCCAGATAGCCAAAGCCGGCCAGGTCGGTGCGGGCGCCGCAGATCAGGCGGCCGCGGTCGCGCACCGTTTGGGCC
>JBOGUG010000399.1:0-3353 GCA_050696115.1 Promineifilaceae bacterium (SeqCode)
GTCCAGGCCGCGGCCGCGGCCTGGACGGCCTGGCGGCGCGTGCCGGCGCCGGATCGCATCCAGCCCCTATTCCGCTTGAAGGCGCTGTTAGAAGCGGATTTCGAGGCACTGGCGCGCACCATCACCCTCGAATGCGGCAAGACGCTCCAGGAGGCGCGCGGCGAGATGCGGCGGGCGATTGAAAACGTCGAGGTGGCCTGCGGCATCCCGCTCATGATGCAGGGCGACTTTTCCGAGGACATCGCCAGGGGCATTGACGAGTTCATGATCCGCCAGCCGGTTGGCGTCTGCGCCATCATCGGCCCCTTCAACTTTCCCGGCATGATCCCCTTCTGGTTCCTGCCCTATGCCCTGGCCTGCGGCAACCCGGCCGTGGTCAAGCCCTCCGAGCGCGTGCCGCTGACGATGCAACGCGTCTTCCGCCTGCTGGAGCAGCTTGATCTGCCGCCGGGCGTGGTCAACCTGGTCAACGGCGGCCGGGAGACGGTTGACGCGCTGCTCGACCACCCGGCCGTGGCGGCCGTCAGCTTCGTCGGCTCGACGGCCGTGGCCCGCCACGTCTACGCCCGCGCGGCCGCGGCCGGCAAGCGGGTTCAGGCCCAGGGCGGGGCCAAGAACCCAATCATCGTCCTGCCCGACGCCGACATGCAGGCCGCCACCCGCATCGCGGCCGATTCGGCCTTCGGCTGCGCCGGCCAACGCTGCCTGGCGGCCTCGGTCGCCATCACCGTCGGCCCGGCCGGCCGCCAATTTAACCAGGCCATCGCCGAGGCGGCCGCCGCCAGGCTGGTGGGTGACGGGCTGAAGCCGGAGGTGCAGATGGGGCCGGTCATCAGCGCCCAGAGCCAGGCGCGCATCGAGGCGCTCATCCAGCGCGGGGCCGACGAGGGCGCCGGCCTGCTGGTGGACGGCCGCCGGCCGGCGGTCGCCGGCTACGAGCGGGGTTATTTCATCCGGCCGACGGTCTTGGAGAACGTCCAGCCCGGCAGCCAGACGGCCCAGACGGAGATCTTCGGGCCCGTGCTCAGCCTGATCCAGGCGGCCGACCTGGACGAGGCGATCGGGCTGGTGAACACCGGCCGCTACGGCAACATGGCCTGCCTGTTCACGGCCAGCGGAGCCGCCGCGCGCCGCTTCCGCCAGGAGGCCGACGCCGGCAACATCGGCATCAATCTGGGCGTGGCGGCCCCGATGGCCTTCTTTCCCTTCAGCGGCTGGAAGGACAGTTTCTTCGGCGTGCTGCACGGCCAGAGCCGGCATGCTGTCGAGTTTTACACCCAAACCAAGGTGGTCGTGGAGCGCTGGCCGGCCGAGTGGTCGCGGCACTTTTGACGAAGCCGTTTTGCGCGCCCCAAAATTAGCCCGGCCGGGGTGGGCCCACAACCTAGAACGCCACGGCCGAGCGCATCCATTCCGCTCTCGGCTATCTCACCCCGGCCGAGTTCGCGGCAAAGGTGGCTCTCAGCACACCCGACCCTCTATTAAATCCGGCATAATTCTGTCCAGGAAACCGACCGCAGTACACTTTTCTGGATATGGGTCGAAAGAACACGCGCAACCTCGCCAATATCAGCTAATTGACACTTTGGTGATATGCCCCATGGAACAGCTTATCATACCGATTCTCATTGCTACCTTGTCGCTGATCGCAGGCAGATACCTACTCCCACGCCTGGAAAAATGGTGGATCCACACAGAGGCAGCACGGGCGAGGAGTGGCTATGAGTTGCATATAACTCCTAAGCCCCAATCCACCTTCTATTACCGTTTAGGCAATATCGAAGTGCCTGTGAAATTGCTAGTCGGGACACCCACGCAGCCTTATAGACAAAGCGAAGTAAAGACGACCGATGAGCCTATACCGCACTTTGAGGCAGAGGATTACCCATACGCCATAATCCAAGCCAAGCCGTGGCTAATCGAAGAACAGAGACGTAAGTACGGTCGGGGCCTAGAAGAAAATGACTTACCAAGATTGACACACTGGAGGCAGGGTTTCGAGGACAGTAGCGGTAAACCAATGAATCTTTACCTCGACTTCACCAGGACCACATTCTTTCAGTTTCTCGCTACGAATCGTTCACTAGATTACGCGGTGGTAGCACCAAGCCTGCTAACGCCCTGGAAAAGGAACCGAACCATCCGAACGGCCTTTGTGGAAGATCCTTACGATCCTAATGGTGATAGCCTGTTACTAGCGAATCCTTTTAGCGTGCACGCAGTTGTAATTTCGCGCAACCTGAGTCAAGAGCCGCAAGACCAGGTCATTATCACGCGGCGGTCTGAGCACGTTGCCCTATACAGAGGCTACTATCAGTCTTCCGCATCTGGCTGGATGGTTCCTAAGGACATCGACGATACAGGTAGTCTCAGTCCCTTTGTTACTGCGGCCAGAGAGGCAAGGTTAGAGATCGCTGATGGGCTGGAGGTACGTGCCTCTGACTTTAAGCTAATCGGCATAGCAGTAAACTGGCGGGATCTGGACCTCAATGCTTTTGGGTACTTTGAAACCGGTCAAGCTGTGGCTGATTTATTGGGGGACTTCCGGCAGGAGTCCTATGAAACCACTTGGAAAGGCAGTCTCAGGTTTGAGCCGAAAGCCGTTTTAAGCCACATAGAAAGAAATAAGTGGGAACCAGTAAGTACCGTTGCCTTATGTGCTACGCTCTTGAGTTTATTCGATAGGCAGGAGGTAGAGAGAGCTGCAAGATCAGTCCGGGCTAAAGGGATACCTGATTTCATGGAAATCGAGCCTAAGTAGTTTTCTCGCCAAGTATATGCAATTAGAATTCTAGACATAGGCCGAATCCGCCGAGGAAATGAGAGAACTGTTCTTGTGGGCGCTTCTTCCATTGATAGGGACGTCGATGTGCATCCCAGGAGTGCAACGCCTCGCAGAGGGCGTCAGCCAGATCCGCCTTGGTCTCAAAGCGGCGTCCTTTCAGCGCCAGCGAACGCAATTGCTTCCACCAGGGCGCAATCAGGTTGAGCCAACAAGCGGACTTGGGGAGGGATTGAATCTGAATTTCCGGCCAAGCCAGCAGGGCAACCTTAACCTCGCGGCTGGGGTCAATGCTCAGGTTGCCCTCGATCACCAACCAGCGGTCGGCTGGGAAGCGGACAATCATTTGCTCCAGCAAGCGAATGGGGCTGGCACTGTCTCGGGCATCACTGAGCAGGCTGTCCGCGGCGCCCGTGGCCGGTTCGAAGGCGCCGTGCGCCTACAAGGTGCCCCGGCGGCCATAATCCGGGGTGAGGGTAGCGCGCTGTTGGGCAGCATGCCATTCAGCCCCAGGATAGGTTTTTGCCGGCAATGGTCCCCATTCGTCTATACAGGTCACCCGAGTGCGGGG
>JBOGUG010000400.1:0-1625 GCA_050696115.1 Promineifilaceae bacterium (SeqCode)
CAGCCGGGCCGGCCGGCGCCGGCCTCCGCCGCCGAGGCCTGGCTCGACGCCCACCGGCCGCTGCTGGAGCGGATTCCCTTCTACCGCCTGGAGCTGCGGCGCTATGGGGCGGAGCCGGCCGAATAACAAGGCGCTGCCCATGTTGTGGCGCGGGCAGCCTGCCCGCGGCCGGGCCGGCCGGCCGGGGTCCCATCCACCGGCCGGCAATTTCATTAACGCCCCTTGCCGGCCGAGGCCCAAGCCATTACTATCCCGCCTCGCGCCGGCCGTGCGGCCGGCGCGGTCAGCAGACAGGCAGGTGACATGCGCAAGAAGAGCATTCGCGACGTAGACTTTGAAGGCCAGACCGCCCTGGTGCGGCTGGATTTCAACGTGCCGCTCAGCGGCGAGGCGGGCCAGGGCAAGATTGCCGTGGCCGACGACACCCGCATCCGGGCCGCCCTGCCCACGCTGAACTACCTGCTGGATGAAGGCGCGACGCTCGTGCTCGCCTCGCACCTTGGCCGGCCCAAATCGGCCGCCGAGCGCCAGCTCGCCCTCGACCCGGTCGCCGCCCGTCTGAGCGCGCTGCTCGGCCGGCCGCTGACCAAGCTGGATCAGGTGGTCGGGCCGGAAGTGAGCGCGGCCGTGGCCGCCGCCCGGCCAGGCGACGTCCTGCTGCTGGAAAACACGCGCTTCCACCCCGGCGAAAAGGCCAACGACCCGGAGCTGGCCCGCCAACTGGCGGCCCTGGCCGATGTCTACGTCAACGACGCCTTCGGCTCGGCCCACCGCGCCCACGCCAGCACCGAAGGGGTGGCCCGGGCCATGCGCGCGGCCGGCAAGCCGGCCGTCGCCGGCTTCCTGATGGAAAAGGAGCTGGCGGCCCTGAGCGTGGCCGTCGAAGAGCCGCCCCACCCCTTTGTGGCCATCCTGGGCGGGGCCAAGATCTCCGACAAGATCAGGCTGATCGAGCACCTGCTGGAAGCGGCCGACAAGCTGCTCATCGGCGGCGCAATGGCCAACACCTTCTTCAGGGCCAAGGGCTACGAGACCGGCCGCTCGCTGGTGGAAGAAGCGGCCGTGGCCGAGGCGAGCCGCTTGCTGGAGCGCTACCCCGGCCGGCTGGCGCTGCCCGTGGACGTGGTCGTGGCGGCCGACCCCCAGGGCGGCGCGGGCGTCAAGACCGTGGCGGCCGACGCCATCCCGCCCGGCAGGATGGCCCTGGACATCGGCCCCCAGACCCTTGAACGCTTTAAGCACGAGCTGGCCCAGGCCCGACTGGTGATTTGGAACGGCCCGCTGGGCTACTTTGAGAATCCGGCCTTCGCCGCCGGCACCAACGCCCTGGCCCACTTCCTGGCGGCGCGGGTGGACGCCGGCGCCCAGGTCATCATCGGCGGCGGCGACTCGGCCGCGGCCGTGGCCGAGGCCGGCCTGGCCGACCAGATGAGCCACGTCAGCACTGGCGGTGGCGCCAGCCTCGAATTTTTGGAGGGCCAGACCCTGCCGGGTGTGGCCGCCCTGGACGACAACGCATGAAGTTGCCCTATCTATTCCCTCGCTTGCCCGCCCTGTTTGGTCTACTGCTGTTGGCCGCCTGCGGTCGGCCGGAGGGCGGGCCGACCGCCCTGCCAGCCGCCGGC
>JBOGUG010000401.1:0-9833 GCA_050696115.1 Promineifilaceae bacterium (SeqCode)
GCCCAGGCCGGGATGGTAGGTGTTCAGGCTCAGCAGCCGGCCGGAGGGCGTGACGCTGCCGCTCAGCCGGCCGTTGCCAAAGTCGAGGGGCTTATAGGGACGGGTTGGGTCAAGCCGGGCCGCCGAGACCACCCGTTTCATGGCTCATACAATTTCGGCCGGAAGCCGGCAAAAACCGGCTCCTGGCGCCTCTGTTCGCCGATCAACTCCAAGGCCAGTGGGGCGCTGACGGCCGCCTGGCCCTCCTCAGGAGCCAGCGCGACCACCCGGCCGCGCGGGTCGGCGATCTGGCTCTGGCCACAGTAAACCACGTCGCCCTCAGCGCCAACGTGGTTGGCGGCCACCACGAACAGCTGGTTGTCCTGGGCCCTGGCCCGGCTGCGCAGGGCCTGCAAATAGCCGAAGCCAACAGGCACGGCCGAAGGGTTGAAGATGATTTGCGCCCCGCGCAACGCCAGGGTGGTGAAGATGTGGGGAAAGGCGTGCTCGAAGCAGATAGCCACGCCCACCCTCAGGCCGTCCACCTGGAACACAGGTAGTTCGTCGCCAGGGGCGAAGCAGGCAACCTCGGCCGGGTGGAGGTGACTCTTGCGGTAGCGGCCGGCCAGCTCACCGTTGGCGCTCAGGATGACGGCCGTGTCGTAGGGTCGGCCGCCGGCCGGATCGCGCTCCGCCAGGCCAAAGATCAGCGCCATCCGCCACTGGCGGGCCAGCCGCGCTAGCCGCTCGGTTGAGGGCCCAGGCACCGGCTCGGCCAGCCGCTCCAGCTCTGGCCCCAGGGCTGCCAGGTTGTAACCGGTGGTGCACAGCTCGGGCAGGCAGGCGAAGTGGACCCGGCCGGCCAGCGGCGCCAGCAGCGCCTCGGCCTGGGCCAGGTTGGCCTCCGGCTCGCCCAGCAGACATTGCATCTGGACGGCCGCGGCGTTCGGGGAGGTGAGCAAGGGCGCAGTCGAAAGAGGAAGCGTGACGCCGGCCGGGGGCGGGCGCCACGCTTTACCCCTCAGGCAGGGCTTGTTTACGGGACGTTCACATGGCTGCAGACGGTTCCGTTGCCGTCGGCGTCGGCCGCCACCTGCACCGGCGTGATGGCGCTGAAAGCCCAGTCGACGTCGGCGTGCTCGCAGCTGCCACCGCTGTCGTCGTGCAGCTCGACGGTCGTGCCCTCCGGCCAGCCGAGCACCTCGGTAACGACCGTGATCTGGGCCTCGGCCGCGACCGCGGACGGGTCGGCGCCCTCGAACTGCACCCGCTGCACCATCTCGGTGATGGCCGTCGCCACCTGCGGCCAGGTTGGGAAGCTCGGCCGGCCGTAGGCGTGCGGCGCAAGCGCTTCGAGCTCGGCCCAGCGGTCCACGCCGCCCTCGTTCCAGAACTCGGCAAAGGCGTCGGCCTTGGCCTCGGCGATGCTCGACTGGGTGGGCAGAAAGCCGAATTGCGTCTGCATATCGCCCAGGATGTCCGGTTCCACCATCGTCTTGAGGAACTCCCAGGCCATCTCAGGATGTTCTGAGGTGGTGGGAATTGCTAACGTCCAGCCGCCAGCCATGGTGGCCGTCTCGTCCCCTTCGGCCGGCACCGGGAAGGCCCCGATCATGCCCGCGTTGGCTACGTCCTGGTCCGAGTCCCGCACCAGGCCGTAAACCCAGGTGCCGTCCAAGGAGACGGCGAAACGGCGGGCGATGAACTCCTGGCCGAACTGGTGCTCGGTGTACGGCTCGATGCCGGCCTCAACCTGGCGCCCAGTGAAGGTGAGCGCGTCAGCCCAGGCCTGGCTGTCGAACGTGGGCAGCCAGGGGTCGGTAGCGCCCTGGGCCTCGGCCAGCTCGGGGTTGACATAAAAGCCTAGGTCACCGCCTGACATCCAGGCGTAAGGCATCGTCCAGTCGGCGATCCAGGGCTGGCCGATAAGCAGACAGCCCTCGATGTTCTGGTCGGCTAGCGCTTCGTCCAGCGCCTGGCAGCCTTCGAGATAGCCATCCCAGGTCAGCATGGTGGCCGGGTCTACGCCAGCCTGCTCAACCAGGTCTTTCCAATACCACATCAGGCGGGCGTCGGTCCAGATCCAGATGGCGTGCCAGGCGCCCTGGAACTTGGTCGCCTCGCGGTAGGCCGGCATGTAGGCCGACAGGCCGTCGAGGTCGCGGCTGATCCACTCGCTCAGGTCGGTGGTGAAGCCGGCGGCCGCGAAGTCGCCCACCTCAGGCTGGTCTAGCGAGACGATGTCCAGCGGCGTGCCGGCCGTGGCGGCCGCTCTCAGCTGCGTCAGCCGGTCGCCGAAGGGCAGGAACTGGACGTCAACCTGGATGTCCGTGCCGGGATGATCGGCCTCGAACTTCTCTTCGGCCCGTTCCAGCAGGAATTCCCAGCGCTCCTGCGGCGTGACCAGGATCATGGACAGGGTCACGGTCTCGGCTTCGCCGGCCGGGGTGTCGGCCGGCTCCTCGCCCTCAGGCGTGTCGGCCGGCTCTTCGCCAGAGGGCGTGTCGGCCGCCGGGGGCGGCTCCTCTCCGGACGGGGTGTCGGCCGCGCCGCCGGCGCAGGCAATCAGGCCGAGCATGGCTGCCAGCAGCAGCGCCAGATAAAACTTCGAACGGTTCATGTCTTTCTGCCTCCTTTGGCATCTCACTCTATGTGTAAAGGGTAATGTGGGCCGGGGTCCAGGGCCGAAACAGCTTCGGCCGTGGGCCCCGACGCTCATTTCACGCCGCCCACCGTCAGCCCTTCGATGAACTGGCGCTGGAAGAAGACGAACAGGGCCAGCACGGGCAGCATGCCGATGACAACGCCGGCCGTCAGAATGCCCCAGTCGCTGCGCTCGGCGCCCAGGAAAGTGTACAGCACCGCCTGCCAGGTGCGCTGGCTGGCAGTCGAGGTGAACGTCGCGGCGAAGACAAAGTCGTTCCAAGCGAAGCGGAAGGCGAAAATGCTGGCGACCGCCAGGCCAGGCCAGGTCAGCGGCAGCGTGACGCGCCAGAAGGCCGCCCAGCGGTTGGCGCCGTCTACCAGGGCGGCCTCTTCCAGATCGGCCGGGATGGTGTCGAAGAAGTTCTTTAGCAGCCAGACGTTCAGCGGCAAGATGAGCGCCTGATAGGGGATGATCAGCCCCTGGTAGGTGTTGAGCCAGCCGATGCGCTGAAGCATCGTGTACAGGGGAATGATGTTGACCGTCACCGGGATCATGAAAATGCCCAAGACGATCGCCATGAGGGCGCGCCGGCCGGGGAAGTCGTAACGCGAGAAGGCGTAGCCGGCCAGGGCGCTGACGAAGACGGACAGCACGGTGCTGCCAGCGCCAACAATGAAGCTGTTGATCAGCCCGCGCAGCAGATTCTCGTTGCCCAGGATCTCGCGGTAATTCTCCAGGCCGGCCGCCCGCGGGATCAGGCGTGGCAGGCCGAGCGGGTCGAGCGAGGCCACCAGCACGACGAAGATGGGCAGCAGGCTGACGGCCGAGGCGGATATGAGCAGTAAATAGGTCAGCGCCCGGCCGGAGGCCAGCCGGCCGAAGGGCCGCGGCCGGCGAACAGCCTCCAACGGCTCGGCCGGCTCGTCGCGGCCGGCCACGGCGGGCAGGGGCAGCTCGCGGCTCACGTCGCGCTCCGCAAGGCGCGCAGGTAGACGGCCGCGGCCACGATATTGAAGCCAAACAGCAGGACGCCCATGGCCGAACCGAGCGAGAAACTGCCGAACTCAAAGGCGTGACGGTACATGTAGAGCGAGGTCGTGGTGGTGGCGTAGAGCGGCCCGCCGCGGGTCATTGCAAGCGGCAGCGCAAACAGGTTTACCGTCCACATGGTAATCAGGATCAGGTTCAGGGCGGCGAAGGGCAACAGCAGCGGCCAGATGATGTGGCGGAAGGTCTGCCAGGAAGTGGCGCCATCCACCGCAGCCGCCTCCCTGAGCTGCGGATTGATGGTCGTAAGCGCCGAGCCCAGCGTCAGCAGCGAGAAGGGCATGCCGAACCAGATGTTGGTCAGCACCAGCGCCCAGATGGCCGTGCCGGGGTCGCTGAGCCAGGCGACTTCGCCAACCCCCGCCGAGCTCAAGATGTTGTTGATCAGGCCGGCCGGCTGGTACATGTAGAGCCAGATGTAAGCCACGACCACATCCGAGAGGATCCAGGGCAGAACCAGCAGCAGTCGAAAGGTGTGCTGGCCGCGCACCAGGTTGTGCAGCGCCAGGGCCAGGCCCAAGCCCAGCAGAAATTGGCCGGCGACGCTGCCGGCCACGAATTTCAGGCTGACCAGCAGCGACTCGTGGAACTGCTCAGGGAACACGGTGTCTTCGATCAGCTGCCGGTAATTATCCAGGCTGGCGAAGGGCCACTCGCGGTTGAAGGTCGTGAAGGTCACATCGTGGAGCGACAGGTAGCCGTTCCACAGGATGGGGTAGATAAATAGCAGGGCCAGCGTGACAAGCGCTGGCAAAACGAGCAGGTAGGGGGCGAGCGGCAGTCGCCTGCTCACGGCCGGGCCCTCCCGCGGCGCGTGTGCGCCGCCGGGCCCAGGGGGAGGGCGTTTCGGGGCCGCGGCCGGAAGGTCATGGTCGGAATGTAATTATGTTATTTTGTCGTTACAAATCCAGTTACAGGATACGGAATTTTGGGGCCTGTGTCAAGGGCATGGGATCAGGCGGCCGGTGGAACGAGCGAAGCCTTTGGCCCCTGGCCGCCGGCCGCCGCCACCGGCAGGCCGGTTATCCCCGCGATGCGCTCGGCCGCCCGCTGGGCGGCGGCTTCCGGCCGCCAGCCGTCCCGCAAGCACAGCTCGACCATCTCCTGGAACTGGGCCGAGAGCCGATCGTAAGCTGGCAGCGCAGGCCGGTTGCCGGCCTGTTGCAGCAGGCTGGCCGTCTGGCGCAGGAAGCCGTCCTCCTCGGGCCCCAGCGCCTGGGCCACCGAGCGGTAGGCCGGGTGCTGGCCCGTCTCCAGGCTGAAGGGCTTGAGAACAGGGGTGGTCACAGCCTGCTTCAGCAGCGCCAGGGCCTCGGCCGGCCGGCGCGACTGGCGGTAGACCACCAGCGTCATACCGCCGGCCAGGGAGCTGGGCCGGCCGGCCGGCCCGGCCGGGATGGGGGCGAAGCCGGCCCGTTGGCTGAACTCGGCCTGTTTCCAGCCGGCCGCGCCCGCAATGAGAAAGCTCTCGTAGGTGCCGCCCAGCGCCAGCGCGGCCTGGCCGGCCGCGAAGGCGCGCCAGGTGCCGTCCCAGGGCTGGGCCACCACCTCTGGCGGGGCCAGCCTGGCGGCGACCAGCCCTTGCAAAAAATCGAGCGCCTGGTGCACGGCCGGGCTGTCCAGGCTGACCTGGCCATCGCTAATAATCCGGCCGGCGTTGGCCCACAACAGCGGCAAGAGCTGGTAGGTGGTCGTCTCGCCCCCGGCCCGGCCGGCGGCGAAGATGAACGGATGGGGCCCCAGGCCGTAACGGCGGCGCACGGCCGGCTGCTGAAAGTGGCGGCCGACCTGCAAAAGACCGTCCCAATCGGCCGGCGGCGCCAGCCCTTCGGCCGCCAGCCAGTCGCGCCGGTACCACAGGCCGGCCGCGTCGCCGTTGGTGGGCACGGCGTAAAGCTGGCCTCGGAAGCGGTTCGACTCAACAAGGGCTGGGTAGATGTCCGCCCCGGCGCGGCCGGTCCAGGCCGCGTCCAGCTCCGCCAGCGGGTAGATGTAGCGCCGGCTGGCGAACTCGGCCACCCAGACCGAGTCCAGCACCGAGATGTCGGGCGCGTTGCCGGTGGCCACCGCCAACGCCAGTTGGTCGTGAAGCTGGTTGAGCGGGATTAGCTCGAAGGCCAGTTCGAGCCGGCCGCTCCCGCCGGCCGTGCGCCAGGCGTCGGCGGCCGTCTCCAGCAGGCGCTGCCAGCGCTCGTCGGGCACCGCCAGGCGCAGGGCCAGGACCGGCTGCGGGCGCGGCGCGACAAAGGTGCCCCGGCCGGCCGAGCGCTGTAGCACCCCTTCGCGGGTCAGCTCCAGCAGCGCCTGGCGCACCGGCGTCCGGCTCATCCGAAAGCGCTGGCAAAGCTCGGCCTCGGTGGGGATCTGCTGCCCCGGCCGCAACTCGCCGCGCTCCACCTGGCCCTTAATCAGCTGCTTGAGCTGGAAGTAGAGGGGTATGGGGCTGGCGTGGTCGATGGCTGGCATTGTTCCGGCTCTGGCGGCCGCGCACATTGTTATTACAATGTTACAATGCTAGCCGAGAAATGAGCGCTGTCAAGCCACGCGAGCCGGCCGGCCTACGAGATGCGCGTCAGCGACCAGTTGTCTATGAAGAAGCCGTTGTTCGACTGGACGTAGCGGGTGCGGAAGGCCAGCCCCAGCCGGTGGACGCCGGCCGATGTCACCGTGAACACGTAGCCTACGTCGTTGCGCTGGCCCGGCCCCACCGCCTGCCAGGCGCCGACGCCGTTGTGGATCACGGCCGTCTCGCCCGCCAGATGCTGGCTGGCCCACACCTTCTGGCCGCCCTCGTAGCCCGACACCAGGTCGGCAAAGTGGCTGGCCGTGAATCGGTAGGTGCCCGGCTGTAGGGCGACATCGGTATGCAGTCGGAAGCTGATCGGCGCGCCGCCCTTGAACACCTTGATCGTCCAGTCGCCGTCGTAGACGAAAAGGGATTGTTCGTGGGCCGGCAGGCCCCAGCGGGGCACGATGCGGCTCTCCGGCCGCAGGATGAGCGCGCCGGTTCCGACCGCGCCCATGCCCTCGTCAATTTCAAGGCTCCAGCCGTTCGGCGTCTGTAGCTCCGGCGCCCCCCACAGATTCCAGTAGCCCTGCTCAAAGGAGGGGTTGGGCAGGAGGTTGACCCCGGCTGGTGCGGGCGCAGGCGCTGGAGCCGGGGCGGGGGCGGGATCTGGAGCCGGCGCCTCGGCCGCACCTTCGCCGGGAATAATAATGCGCTGGCCGACGTAGATCAGGTCGGGATTGGGGATGGCGTTGTAATCAACCAGGGCGTTCAGGCTGACGTCAAAGCGGCGCGCAATGGCCCACAACGTGTCGCCCGGCTGGACAATATAGGTCGTGTCGGCCAGGGCAACGCCGGCCGGCAGCAGCACGAGCGCCAAGAGCATGCAAATCGCGAAGCTGAAGCGTTTCATGATACCTCCTTAAAGCCGTCAATTGTGAAAATCTAGACCGGCGCGCGGCCATTGTCGCTCGCAATCTCCGGCCCGGCCGGTTCAACCAAGGCGGCCGGCTCGCGGCCGTTGTCTTCAACGCGGGATAACTGGCCCAGGCGCACGATGGCCACCGAGACGATCATGTCGCCCGCTTTTAGGTCCATCACGTTGACGCCGCGCGAGTAGCGCGATTGGCGCGAGATGGTGTTGACCGGCGTGCGCAGGATAATGCCGCTGGCCGAAATGAAAGTCGCCTCGTCGCCGGCCACAACCACGCGGGCTGCGATGAGCCGGCCGCTGGCCTCGGTGAGGCTGATGGCTCGCACCCCCTTGCCGTAGCGGCTCTGGCGGCGGAACAGATCGGCTGGGGTGCGCTTGCCGTAACCCTTTTCGGTGATTAAGAGCAGGTCGCTGCCGGGCAGCAGCACGTCGGCCCCGGCCAGGTAATCGCCCTCGCCCAGGCGCATGGCGTACACGCCGGCCGCGGTCCGGCCCATGGCGCGCACCTGCTCCTCATTGAAGGAGATGGCCTGGCCCTGCTCGCTGACCAGCACCAGGTCCTGATCGCCGGCCGTCATCTTAACCCAGCCCAGGGCGTCGTCGGGCTCCAGATTGATGGCGATCAGGCCGCTGGCGCGAACGCTCTCAAACGCGCTCAGGACCACCCGCTTGATGCGCCCCTTGCGGGTGATCATGGTCAGATATTCGGCGTGCTCGAAGCTGTGGATGGGCAGGGCGGCCGTGATCTTTTCGTCGGCTGTCAGCGGCAGGATGCTCAGCAGCGAGGCGCCCTTGGCGGTCCGGTCCAGCTCCGGGATCTCGTAGGCGCGCACCGAATAGACCTTGCCGCGGTCCGAGAAGAACAGAATGTGGTTGAGCGTGCCGGCCGCGAACAGGTGCTCCAGCTCGTCCTCGTCGCGGGTGCTCATGCCGATCAGCCCCTTGCCGCCACGCCCCTGGCTGCGATAGGCCGCGAGCGGCGTGCGCTTGGTGTAGCCGCGCTGGGTGATCGAGATGAGGACGTCCTCGTCCTGCACCAGGTCCTCTATGTTCAGCTCGGCGTCCTGGCCCAGGGCGATCTGGGTGCGCCGCTCGTCGCTGTAACGCTCTTTCAGCTCTTCGACGTCAGCCTTAATCAGGGCCAGGATGCGCTTGGGATCCTCCAGGAGGCTGCGCAGGTAGGCGATGTGCTGGCTGACTTCCTGGTACTCGTCCTCGACCTTCTGTCGCTCCAGGCTGGCCAGGCGACGCAACTGCATGTCCAGGATGGCGGTGGCCTGAAGCTCGCTGAGGCTGAAGCGGCTCATCAATTGCTGGCGGGCTTGGTCGGCGTCGGCCGCCCGCCGGATCGTCTCGATGACCTCGTCTAAGTGGCGCAGGGCAACCAGCAGGCCGGCCAGGATGTGCTGGCGCTGGTGCGCCTTGTCCAGCTCAAACTGCGAGCGGCGGGTGATGACCACAAAGCGGTGGTCAATGTAAATCTGCAAGGCCCGCTTGAGCGAGAGCAGGCGCGGCTGGCGATCCACCAGGGCCAGCATCTGCACGCCGAAAGTCTGCTGGAGCTGGGTGTGCTTGAAGAGCTGGTTGAGCACCTTCTTGGGCTGCGTGCCTCGCTTCAGTTCGACGACAATCGAGATGCCCTGGCGACCCGACTCGTCGCGCAGGTCGGAAATTTCGGTCAGCTTGCCCTGGTTAACCAGGTCGGCGATGCGCTCGATCAGGTTGGCCTTGTTGACCAGGAAGGGGATCTCGGTGATGTTGATCCGGTGCCGGCCGGGCCGGCCAGGCAGATCCTCCACCCGGGCCACGGCCCGCATCACGATCCGGCCGCGGCCGGTGGCGTAGGCTGCCTTGATGCCCTCTTGACCGATGATCTCGCCGCCCGTTGGGAAGTCCGGCCCCCTGACAAATTGCATCAGGTCGTCCAGCGTGACTTCTTCCTGCTCGTCCTGGCGGTCAACCAGATAGGCGACCGCGTCGCAAATTTCGCCCAGATTGTGGGGCGGGATATTGGTCGCCATGCCCACGGCAATGCCCGAGCCGCCGTTGATCAGCAAGTTGGGCAGGCGCGCCGGCAGCACGTCCGGCTCTTGCAGGCTGCCGTCGAAGTTGTCGCTGAAGTCAATCGTGTTCTTCTCAATGTCCTCCAGCAATTCCATGGCAATGCGCGACAAACGGGCCTCGGTGTAGCGCATGGCGGCCGGGCTGTCGCCGTCCACGCTGCCGAAATTGCCCTGGCCGTCTACCAGCAGGTAGCGCATGGAGAAATCCTGGGCCATGCGCACCATGGCGTCGTAAACGCTGGTGTCGCCATGCGGATGGTACTTGCCCAGCACCTCGCCAACGATGCGGGCGCTCTTGCGGTGGGCCGAACTCGGCCGGATGCCCATGTCGTACATGGCGTACAGGATGCGCCGGTGCACCGGCTTCAGGCCGTCGCGGGCGTGGGGCAACGCCCGCGACACGATGACGCTCATGGCGTAGTCGAGATACGCGTTGCGCATCTCCTGATTTATGTCAACGGGATTAATCGTTCCTATGTCCAAAACGGACCTCCGATCGGCAGCCTGGGCCTAGGCATGGCTCTCGCCGGCGCCGGCCAGCAGGCGCACGGGCGCCTGGCCGGCCGCGACCAGCGGGGTTGCGGCCGCCAGCACGGCTGTCTTGACGTAGCCCAGGGCCAGCGGGCCGGCCGGGCCGTCGCCGGCCGAGGTGATCAC
>JBOGUG010000402.1:0-1274 GCA_050696115.1 Promineifilaceae bacterium (SeqCode)
GGCCATTTCCCCGTCCGCTGGATGGCCGACGCCAACTACGGCTACGGCTACCCCTTTTTTCACTTTTACGCCCCGCTGTCAGTCCTGGTCTCCGCTCTGCTGCGCCTGGCTGGCTTCAGCCTGGCGCACGCAGTTGAGTCCAGCCAGCTACTGGGCTTTGCTCTGGCCGGCTGGAGCGCCTTCCACCTCGGCCGGCGCTGGCTGGGCGGCGCGCCGGCCGGCCTGCTGGCTTCGGCCGCGTACACGCTGGCCCCCTTCCACCTGGTCAACGTCTACGTGCGCGGCGACTCGTTGGCCGAGTTTTGGGCGATGGCTTTCTACCCGGCCGTGCTGCTGGCGGCTGACCGGCTGCTGCGGCCGGGGCCAAACGGCGCGCCGCGGCCGGTGCGGGGAGCCGCTTGGCTGGGGCTGGCTTACGCCGGCCTGGTGCTGAGCCACAACATCTCGGCGCTGATTTTCACCCCATTCCTGCTGTTGTACCTGGCGCTGCTGGGCCACGCGGCCGGCGGTCGGCGCCTAGCCTGGGCCGGGGCCGGGCTTTTGCTGGGGCTGATCCTGTCGGCCTGGTTCTGGCTGCCGGCCTTGGCCGAGCGCAACCTGGCCCAGCTCGGCCCGGTCACGGCCGGCTACTTTCATTACAGCGGTCATTTCCGCGGCCTCGACCTGATCCAGCGTTCGCCCCTCTTTGATTACGAGGTGGCCGGCGGGGCCGCCTTTCGCATGGGGCTGGCGCAGGCGGCCCTGACCGCGGCCGGCTTGCTGGCCCTGGCCGTCTCGTTGCTGGCCGGCCGGAAGCGCCGCCGGCCTGCCTATCTTTTTATGTTGCTGGGCCTGGGAATCAGCACGCTGATGTTCACGCCCGCTTCGCGGCCGCTGTGGGACCGGCTGCCGCTGCTAGCCTTCGCCCAATTCCCCTGGCGCTTCCTGTCGGTGCAGGCCCTCTTCGGCGCGCTGGCCGTCGGCTTGCTGGCGCTCTTGCCCGGCCGCCGATTGGTCGCTCCGGCCGCCCTGCTCCTGCTGGCGCTGGCGGCTTTCGGCCGGCTGCAAACCGAAAGCCTGCTGCTGGGCGAGGCCGACCTGACGCCGGAACGGCTGGCGGCCTACGAGTGGTTCAGCGCTAACATCGGCAGCACCGTCAGCGCCGAATATCTGCCCCCAAGCGTCCAGACGCGACCGTACACGAGCCCCTGGCTCAACGCCGGCCGGCGCGACCAGGTTATCGTCCTGGCCGGCAGCCTGTCTGATGCGGCCCTGGTGGAACGAGCGACCGGCCG
>JBOGUG010000403.1:0-2139 GCA_050696115.1 Promineifilaceae bacterium (SeqCode)
CCTCGGCCGCCCAGGCCAGCAGCGCGTCGCCTTCTTCCGGCGGCTGCGCCCGGGAGCCGGCCGCGCCGGCCGCGGCCGCCAGGCCGCCAGCCAGAGTCAAACACACAGATGCCAAGACCAGGCTGGCAAAAATCGGCCAGCAGCGACGTCCAGGTCTAGAGCTCTTCGGCATCCTTAAACCAACTTTTCCGCTTCCAGGTCTGGCTTAGCCGCCTGCCGTAACAGGGCGCGTTCGCCGGGGTAGCTGAGCCGACTTAAGGCCACGGCCGGCGACAGCCAGGCCAGTGCGTCCACCTCGTCATTGTCCAACGACCCTTCAGCCAGCAGCCGCATATGCCAAAAGAGGACCACCTTCGGCCGGTCTCCCACTGTGTACCAGGTGCAGCCGGCAAAATCTTCTAGCTGGATGGCGCAGTTGGTCTCTTCGACCACTTCGCGCAGGGCGGCCGATGGCCAGCTTTCGCCCGGCTCACGCCAGCCCTTAGGCAGGCTCCAATCATCATAGCGGGCACGATGAATAAGCGCCAACTGGCGGCCGGCACCTGTCTCGCGCCACAACAACCCGCCGGCTGCTTCGATAACGCCGCTGGGCGCAGGCCGGGGACGCTCTGCCCTGGAGCCGCGCCTTGCCTCCTTCCGTTCGCTCACAGAGTCACCAGCCCCTGTTGGGCCGCCAGAGCCAGCGCCTCAGTACGGTTGCCCGCGTCCAGCTTGCTCAGGATGGCGCTGACGTGAAATTTGACCGTCCGCTGGCTCACGCCCAGGGCGGCCGCGATTTCCTTGTTTTGCAGGCCCTGGGCGATCAGCTCCAGCACCTCTTTTTCACGCGGCGTCAGGCGGCCGCCGGCCCCCGCTTCGGAAGGCTGCCCCTGGCTCACTTGCCGGATGAGACGTGAGGCCACCACCGGCTCGAGCAGGGAGCCGCCGGCGTGGGCGACGCGCACAGCCCGGAAGAGTTCCTCGCGCGGGGCGCCCTTAAGCAGGTAGCCGGCCGCGCCGGCACGTAGCGCTTCCAAGATGCGCTCGTCGGCGTCAAAGGCGGTGAACACGATCGCCCGTGCAGCCGGATCCGCTTGGCGCAAGTGGCGCAACACGGCCGCGCCGTCGAGATCGGGCATCTCGAGGTCGAGTAAGACCACGTCCGGTCGGCTGGCGGCGAACTGCTCCACGGCCCCCCGGCCGTCCTCCGCCTGAGCCACGACTTCAAAGTCGGCTTGAGTGCTCAGTATCGCGACCAGCCCTTCACGCACGACGGGGTGATCGTCCACGACCAAGATGCGGATTGGCGCGCTCATTTCCAGCCTCCCGCCAGCGGAATGACCACATGCACGCGCGTGCCCTGACCGGGCGCGCTCTCCAGGTGCAGCCTGCCGCCCAGAAGCTTGGCACGCTCGTTGAGGCCGATCAAGCCATAACGGCCGGCGCTGTCCTGGGCGGGCTCAAAGCCCCGGCCGTCGTCGGCCACCTGCATCTCGATCTGCTCTGGCCGGACGCTCAGACTCAAGACCGCCTGGCGGGCCGCGGCGTGGCGGACCACGTTAGCCAGCGCCTCCTGGGCCATGCGGTATACGCCCGCCTCGACTCGCGCCGGCAGCGGCCGCTCGGCCCCTGCCACCTCCAGCCTAATAGGCAGCCTGTCCCGGCTGCTGATCTCCTCGGCCAAGTCGGTCAGCGCCTCGGCCAGCGTCTTGCCCTCCAAAGGAGCGGCTCGAAGGTCGAGCACCGAGCGGCGGGCCTCATCCAGGTTGGCGCGGGCCAGCGCCAGCGACTGGCGCAACACGCCCTGCACCTGCTGGTTCTCAGCGCCGGTCTCCAGCATGGCCTCGGCCGTCTCGAGCTGCAGCGCCAGAGCCGACATGCCCTGGGCCAGCGTGTCGTGAATCTCGCGGGCCAGCCGGTTGCGCTCCTCAACGGCGCCAAACTGGGCGCTCTTGTCAAACAGGCGCGCCCGCTCGATGGCGATGCTGAGCATATCACCGATGATATGCAGCAGGCGCAGCTCCTCGGCCGACAATTGGCGCCAGCCCGGGCTGGCGACGTTCATCACCCCCAATTTCTTCTGGTTAGCGTATAGTGGGATGCTGGCGTGGTAGCGCAGGCCGTCAGTGCCATCCACCAGCGCTTTCAGCCGGCTACAGG
>JBOGUG010000404.1:0-3382 GCA_050696115.1 Promineifilaceae bacterium (SeqCode)
TCGCCCAGCTTATGACCGACCATATTCTCGGTGATATAGACCGGCACATGGCGCCGCCCATCGTGGACAGCGATGGTGTGGCCCACCATCTGCGGGAAGATCGAACTGGCGCGCGACCAGGTGCGGATCACCTGGCGGCCGCCGCTGGCGTTTAGCCGTTCGACCTTCTCCAGCAGCTTCTCGTTTACGTACGGTCCTTTCTTTAAGGAACGAGACATCTTGCCTTCTCCTAACGTCGCTTCTTCGAGCGGCGACGGAAGATAAACTTGTCGGTCGCCTTGTTATGCCGGGTCTTCTTGCCACGCGCCGGCTTGCCCCAAGGCGTCTTGGGTCCCGGCAGGCCCACCGGCGAGCGCCCTTCGCCCCCACCATGCGGGTGGTCGTTGGGGTTCATTGCCGTGCCGCGCACCGTTGGCTTAATGCCCAGGTGGCGCCGGCGGCCGGCCTTGCCCAGCTTGATGTTGCCGTGCTCGACGTTGCCAACCTGGCCAATGGTGGCCTGGCAATCCATGCCGATCAGCCGCTCCTCACCTGAGGGCAGGCGCACCATGGCGTATTCGCGATTCTCCTTGGCCAACACCTGGGCCGAGGTTCCGGCCGCGCGCACCAATTGGCCGCCACGGCCGACCTGGAGCTCGATGTTATGGATCTGCGTGCCCAGCGGGATGCTGCGCAGGGGCAGCGTGTTGCCCGGCCGGATGTCGGCGCGCCGGCCGCTGACAATGGCGTCGCTCACCCGCAAGCCCATCGGGGCCACGATGTAGCGCTTTTCGCCATCGGCGTAATTCACCAGGGCGATGCGGGCCGAGCGGTTCGGGTCGTATTCAATGGACGCGATCCGGCCGGGCACGTCGAGCTTGTCGCGCCGGAAGTCAATCTCCCGGAAGCGGCGCTTGTGGCCGCCGCCGCGATGGCGGATTGTGATCTTGCCACGCGCGTTCCGGCCGCCGCGCTTGCGCAGCCCGATCGCCAGCCCCTTCTCGGGCCGGCCGCGGGTGATTTCCTCAAAAGTGGGAGAACTCATGCCGCGCCGGCCGGGGGACGTGGGCTTGTAAATCTTGATAGGCATAGTACCTCCAGAGACGGACCTTAGGGCTGGCCAGCGCGGGAACTTTGAGCCGCGCTGGCGAGCATACCCCTCATCCCTGCTTAGCTGACTCCTTCAAACAGGTCAATCCGGTCGCCCGGCGCCAGGCTAACAATGGCCTTCTTGTAGGCCGGCTTGCGCACAGCCATGCGGCGCCAACGCCGCGCCCGCTTGGGAGGCATCTTGGCGACGCGCACGCTGGTGACGGTCACTTCGGGCCAGGCCAATTCAATCGCTTCCTTGATCTGAAGCTTGTTGGCCCGGCCGTCCACGACGAACGTATAGCGGTTGTGATCGGCGACCAGGAGCTCCGACTTCTCGGTGACTACAGGCCGGCGGATGATTTCGCGCCAATGCATGGCCTATTCCTCTTCCTCGGCCGCGGCCGGCTCGACCACGCCGTCGAAGCCTGGCGCGCTCTGGGCCAGATTGCCCGTGATGACATCGAGGGCCGCCAACGGCATGACCAGCTTCCTGTAGCCCAGCAGGTCGCGGATATTCAAGTAGTTGGCCCGCAGCGCTTTGACTTCGGCCAAATTACGAGCCGACAATTCGACGTTGGCGTCGGCCACCGCCAGCAACAGTAACACGCTCTGGCTGTCGGCCAGAAGAGCCATCGCCTGGGCCATCTCGCGCGTCTTAGGCTGCTCCATTTCGAGCTTGTCGAGCACGACGACGTCGCCAGCGCCAGCCTTGACGCTCAGCGCCGAACACAGAGCGGCACGGCGCATCTTGCGCGGCATCTCTTTGGCATACGAGCGCGGCTTTGGCCCGTGCGCCCGGCCGCCGCCGACAAAGATCGGCGCCCGCCGGCTGCCGTGGCGCGCCCGGCCAGTGCCTTTCTGGCGGTACCACTTGGCCGTGGTGCGGTTCACCTCACCGCGGGTCTTGGTGTTGTGCGTCCCGCGCCGAGCGTTTGCCAGCTGGCGCACCAGCGCCTGGTGCATCAGGGCGCGATTGACGTTGGCCTCAAAGATGGCGGCCGGCAGGTCCACAGAACCCACTTCGTTGCCGGCCAGGTCATACACCGAAACAATCATGGACAGTCCTCTCCTAGCCCTTGGCCGCTTCGCGGATGACCACCAGGCCGCCCTTGGCGCCAGGCACAGGGCCCTTGATCGCCAGCAGGTTTCGTTCCGGGTCAATGCGCACCACCTCTAGGTTCGAGGAGGTGACGCGGTTGTTACCCATCCGGCCGGCCATGCGCAGCCCTTTCATGACCTTGCCGGTGCCGGAGGTGGCCCCAATGGAGCCTGGGCTGCGCCAGCGGTCGGACTGGCCGTGGGTCTTGGGGCCGCCGTGGAAGCCATGGCGTTTAATCACGCCGGCCGTGCCGCGCCCCTTGGCCTTGCCGACCACGTCCACCCGGTCGCCGCGCTCAAATTGCGCGACGGTTAGCACCTGGCCCAGCTTGAACCCGTCGCTGCGGCGGGTGCGGAACTCGCGCAGGTGGCGCACGGCCAACGGCCCGTCGCCTTGGCCGCGCCGTCCCTTGCCGTTGCCCTGCTTCTTGAGCAGGCCGAGATGGCCGCGCTGGCCGCGCGTCAGGCGGGCCTCTTTGACCTCTCCGAAACCAAGCTGGACGGCGTCGTAGCCGTCGCTGGCCCGGCGCTTGATTTGAGTGATGTAGCAGGGACCCGCCTGAATGACGGTCACAGGCGAGACAACGCCCGACTCGTCAATGATCTGGGTCATGCCAACTTTAATGCCTAGTAAACCCTTCATTCGCAACAACCTCCCGGACTGCCAGCCCCCAGGCGCGGGCCGCATCATCCCTGTGGTTGGAAACCGGCCGGCCGGAGGCGAAACCGGCAGCCGGTCTCTGTCTCGTTCGTTCTTGTGCTCTAAATCTGTATCTCGATATCCACGCCGGCCGGCAAGTTGAGCCGCATCAAGGTATCAATCGTCTTTGAGTCCGGATTCACAACGTCAATAAGGCGCTTATGCGTCCGGATCTCAAAGTGCTCTTGCGTGTCCTTGTCAATAAACGGGCTGCGCCGGACGGTGAAGCGCTCCATGCGGGTCGGCAGCGGCACTGGGCCCAAAACCTGGGCGCCGGTGCGCTCGGCCGTGGTCACAATGCGCTTGGCCGATTGGTCCAGGACTCTATGGTCGTAGGCCTTCAATCGGATACGGATCTTTTGAGCCATCCTTGCCTCACAAACTCGCTAATTCAGGATTCTGGTAATGACGCCAGCGCCGACGGTCAGGCCGCCCTCGCGGATGGCGAAGCGGCTGCCCTCTTCCAGGGCGACCGGCATGATCAGCTTGACGTGCAGGTTGACGTTGTCGCCC
>JBOGUG010000405.1:0-5349 GCA_050696115.1 Promineifilaceae bacterium (SeqCode)
GTGACAAACAGCGCGAGCTCGTCCTCGTTCTGGAAGCCGTAAAGGGCAAACTCGGTCTCGCGCACCAGGAGTTGGGTGTGCAGGCTGATGTTCCGGCCGACGGCCGCCTCTTCGAGAACGGTGCGCGGGGCGAAGACGCGCAGGCCGACGCCGCCAACGGCCACGATCAAGTGGTCGTCGGCCGCCTGGCGCACCACGCCGCTGATCGAGGCGATCATTCGGCCTGCGCGTCCTGGTAGAGCGCCTCGACCCGCCGCCGCTGGAAGTGGGTCAGGGCCACCGCCAGGCCGTCGGCCGCGTCGTCCGGCCGGGGCGGCGCTTCCAGGCCCAGCAGCTGGGCGACCATGAACTGCACCTGTTCCTTAGAGGCGTTGCCGTAGCCGGAGACGGCCTCTTTGATCTGCGGCGGGGAATATTCGCCGACCGGGATGGCGGCGTTCTCCAGGGCCAGCAGCAGCACGCCGCGCGCCTGGCCGACGCCAATGGCGGTGGTGATATTCCGGCCGAAGAACAACTCCTCGATGGCGGCCTCGTCCGGCCGGTACTCGGCCAGCAAGGCGTTGAGGGCCTGGTAGATCAGTTGCAGGCGCCGGCCGGCGCGGCCGTCGGCCGGCCGGGTCTGGATGGCGCCGTAGTGGACGACGGCCGGGGAGCCGTCGCGCTCCTCGATAATGCCGTAGCCAACTGTGGCCGTGCCCGGATCCAGGCCCAGGATCCGCATCTAGGCCGCTTCCAGGGCCGCCAGCGTCTCGGCGTCCAGGTCGAGGGTGGTCGAGACCTCCTGGACGTCGTCCAGCTCCTCCAGCGCCTCGACCAGGCGCAGCACGGCCAGCGCCTCGTTCTGGGCCAGCGCCAGCGGGTTGTTGGGCTCGAAGAACAGGCTGACCTCATCGGCCGTGTAGCCGGCGGCTTCCAGCGCGCTGCGCGTCTCGTGGAGCGCCTCCATCTCGGTGGTGATTTCAGCCAGGCCGTCCTCGAAGCTGACGTCTTCGGCGCCGGCCTCGGCCGCCAGCAGGAACAGCTCGTCCGGTTCGTAGCCGTCGGCGATGCTGATGTAGCCCTTGCGGGTGAACTGCCAGGCAACGGCCCCGGCCTCGGCCATGTTGCCGCCGTGCTTGTTAAAGGCGTGGCGCACCTCGGCGATGGCCCGGTTGCGGTTGTCGGTGACCACCTCGACCAGGATGCCCACGCCGTGGGGGCCGTAGCCCTCGTAGGTGGCCTCCTCGATCTCGCCGCCTTCAATCTCGCCTGTGCCGCGCTTGATGGCCCGCTCGATGTTTTCCTTGGGCATGTTGGCCGCCCGCGCCTTATCCACCGCCAGCCGCAGGCGCACGTTGCTGTCCGGGTCGGCGCCGCCCTCGCGGGCCGCGATGACCAGCTCCTTGGTGATGCGGGTGAAGACCTTGCCGCGCCTGGCGTCGGCGGCCGCCTTCTTGTGCTTGATGGTGGACCATTTTGAGTGTCCCGACATGGATTCTCTCCGGCTTCTGCGGCCTAGAGCGACGAGACGCAGCGGACGCGGGGCGGTGTGACTTCCGCAACGTCCTCTGCGTCTCGCCGCAAAGGCCTAACTTGTGGCCGGAATTATAGCATGGGCCCGGCCGCCAACCAAGCCTGCCAGAGGTCGCCGCCCTGCGCGCGGTCGCTTTAAGGCGCAGCCCGGCCGCCGGCCACGGCTGGCGCGCGGCCGGCGAGCGGCTATAATCAGCGCCTGTGCCCCGGGCGCTTAGCTCAGTTGGTTAGAGCGCTTCGTTTACACCGAAGAGGTCGGGGGTTCGAGTCCCTCAGCGCCCACCATCCGGCCGCTTGATATTTCGGCGTGTTTGTGACAAAATACACACACACGCTTATTCGGCGGCGCCCAGCCGTTGGCGGCCTCTCGTGACGGCGGCCGGCGGCGGGCAACAGACGGAAAACAGGCTCAGGAGACCTTCTCATGGCAGAAGCGACGGCCCCGGCCGATGGCCTCACTCGACGCGAATTCCTTTACTACATTTGGGTCGGTTCGCTGGCCCTGCTGGGGGCCGAGGCGACTGGGCTGCTGGTCTGGTTCATGCTCCCCCGCTTCCGCGAGGGGGAATTCGGCGGCATCTTCACCCTGTCCCTGGGCATTCTGCCCGAAGTCAACGCCCCGCCGGCCAACTTCCCTGAAGGGCGCTTCTGGCTGGTCAACGTGGACACCACCGCCCAGCAGGGCCAGGAGCGCATGTGGTTGGCCGAGGACGAAGAGGAGCCCATCGTGGGCGTGGCCGCTATTTACAAGGTCTGCACCCACCTGGGCTGCATTTACGCCTGGGTGCCGACCAACAACCGCTTCGAGTGCCCCTGCCACGGCTCCAAGTACCGGCTCGACGGCCGGCGCATCGAGTCGCCCGCCCCGCGCACCCTGGACCGCTTCAAGCTTCTCGCCCTGGATGAGGCCGACAACGTCATCGCTGAGGCCGAGGCGGGCAGCGAGGAGTTCTACCAGCCGCTCCAATTGCCGCCCAACACGGCCCAATTGCAGGTTGACACCGGCGACAGCACGCTCGGCCCCAGCCGGCCGCTGCTGTGCGAGTTTGCCGGCAACTGCCCCTAAGCGCCCCTTGAGAGGAGACGGGCAATGACCACTTTTGTAGACCAGGTTCGCGAGATGGGGCTGAAGCAGGCCACCATCACCAAGGCCGACGAGATCGTCGAGCGTATGACCTCCGGCCTGAACACGAATGACATCCGGGCGGCGCTGCGCGGCGACGAGCCGCGCCGGCCGAACCCGCGCCTAAGGCCGCATGCCGATGGCTTCTGGTTCCACATCCGGCCCAGCTTCTACCACACGGCCGTCACCCACATTTATCCCACCTTCCGCCTGGGCTGGCTGTCCACCTTCCTCTTCGTCTGGGAGACCCTCACCGGCATCTTCCTGATGATCTTCTACACGCCCCGGCCGGGCACGGCCTACTCCGACATGTGGAACATCCTGACCAACGTGCCGCTGGGCGACCTGATGCGCGACCTGCACCGCATCGGGGCTGAGGTCATGGTGCTGGTGGTGGCCCTGCACATGCTGCGCACCTTCCTCACGGGAAGCTACAAGCACCCACGCCAGTTCACCTGGCTGACGGGCATGCTGCTGCTGGTGTTTACCCTGTTGCTGAGCTTCAGCGGCTATCTGCTGCCCTGGGACCAGCTCTCCTACTGGGCGGTCACGGTGGCGGTGAGCGCGGCCGAGGCGGCCCCGCCGGCCGGTTTCGTCGGCCGCAACCTGAACCTGCTGCTGCGCGGCGCGCCCAGCTTCGGCCCCGGCGGCCTGCTGCGCTGGTACCTGCTCCACGTGTTGGCGTTGCCCCTGCTTTTGGGCATCTTCTTCTTCGTCCACTATTACAAGGTCGTGCTGCACGGCCACTCGCTGCCGCCCGGCCGGGAGCAGATCGGCGAGGACACCGCCAAGCGCGTGCCGCGCGACGAGCGCACTTATTTCACCCCCGACCTGATCACCAGCGAAACGATGTGGACGGCGCTGACAACCCTGGTGCTGATCGTGCTCTCGCTCTGGTTCTACAGCGCCCCGCTGGAGCGCCAGGCCAACCCGATCGTCACCCCGCTGCACGTGGTCGCGCCCTGGTATTTGGCCTGGTCGCAAGGCTGGCTGAAGCTGGCCGACAAGGTGTTCGTCGCCTTCATATTTATACCGGCGCTGGCGACGGCCTTCTTCGTCATGCCCTACGTCGAGGTGGGCAAAAGCCGGCGCTACGCCGACCGGCGCCTGGGCATCAGCGTGACCATGCTCTTCATCGCCTTCATGCTGGTCTCCAACTGGATGGGCTCGCCCGAATTCCGGGTGGAAAGCTCGCCGGAGCAAGAGGTCAGCCAGGACCTGATTCCCCAGGAGGGCCACAGCGTCATCCTGGAGGCGCCCTACGACAGCCTGGAAGTGGGCGAGTGGCTGCCGGGGCAGGAGGTCGAGGGCAACCCCGCCCTGACCATCGCCCTGGAAGAGTTCGAAGAGGCCATGAACCGGCATAGCTGCAACCTGAACGGCGACCGCTGGCGGGATGAGTGCGAGGTGACCGAACTGGAGAACGGCAACGTCCAGTACAGCAACTCGTTCACGGCCGACGCCATGCCCGACCCGGAGGCGGCGCTGATTATTGAGCAGGATCAGTACAACATGAAGCGGCTGACGCTCCATTTTGAGGCGCCCGACCCGCTCCAAGAGAACGACTTCCTGATCAACTTCGACCGGATCGCCTTCCGCCACGCCGAATCGAACTACGAGGGCTAAGCATGCAAACCAAAGTCATCATCGGCACCATCGCCTTCATGCTGGCCATGATCATCCTGGGCTTTTCGGCCCTGTTTGAGCCGGCCCGCATGGCCGAGATGACGGCCGCGCGCGAGGCGCGCATCGTAGAGGATGGGGCGGCCCTGTTCCAGGCCAACTGCGCCACCTGTCACGGCCAGGACGGCCGGGCCGAGGAATGCCTGGACGCCGGCGGCAACCCGACGGCCTGCATCGGCCGGCCGCTGAACCACCCAGCGCTGCTGTGCGGCGAGCCGACTGAGCGCATGGCGCAACTGAACTGGGCGGGCACCTTGCGCGACCTGATCCACCAGACGATAGCCGCCGGCCGGCTGGGCACGGCCATGCCCACCTGGTCGGAGGAGTTTGGCGGGCCGATGGAGGATTACCAGATCGAGCAGGTGACCAGCTACGTGCTCAACTGGGAGGACGACCCTGAGCTGTGCCCGGAGACCGGTGAAGATGGTGAGGAGCCGGCCCCGCCGGCCGAGTGGCCGGAGGACGTGGCCGAACTGCCGGCCGGCGACGCGGCCCGCGGCCAGGCGCTGTACGCCGATTTCGGCTGCGTCGGCTGCCACGGCGATCCGGGGCAGCCGGACTCGAACCCGGTAGGCCCCTGGCTGGGCAACATTGCCAACGTGGCGGCGACCCGGGTGGAGGGCGCGTCGGCCGAGCAGTACATTTACGCCTCGATCCTGAACCCGAACAACTTCATCGCGCCCATCTGCGCCCGCGGCCAGCCCTGCGGCGAGCCGAGCGCGATGCCGCTCGAATTCGGCGAGGACATGTCGCTCCAGGATATGGCCGACATCGTGGCCTACTACATGACCTTGTCGGCCGAGTAGGGGACGTTAGGTAGGGGCCGGTCGGCGGTCAGGTAGATGATTGGGCAGGCACAGGGGCCTGCCCCTACACGTCGGCCGGCGGCACCCTGGCGGAGGGCAGGCACGGGGCCTGCCCCTACGATTCCGTTAGGCCGAAAAATCCCCAACCCCCAATCCCGGCCGCAGCCAGCGGCCCATTTTGTGGCGCGGGCATCCTGCCCGCGGCCGGGCCGCAGGGCCGGGGGT
>JBOGUG010000406.1:0-17980 GCA_050696115.1 Promineifilaceae bacterium (SeqCode)
CACGTCTTCCAGGGCAGCCTGGCGGCCGTGGCGCCGAGCAATTGGGACATCGTCGTGGTCAATATCCTGGCGCCCGTGATCGTGGAACTGCTGACGGCTGGCCGGCTGATGGAGTTTGTGGCAGCCAGTTCATGGCTAATCCTGAGCGGCATCATTACCGACCAGCAGGCTCAAGTCGTTGCGGCCGTGGCCGCGGCCGGCGGCCGGGTGGAGCGGGCGCTGACGGCCGACGATTGGGTTACGCTGCTGGCACGCAAAATAGAAACGCCATGACCGGTGAGGTCATGGCGTTCACAGGCAACGGCTCGGCTGGCGACGCTGAGGCCGCGACTTATTCCGTGCTTTCTTCGGCCGCGCGTTGGCGGCGGTAGCGATAAGTGATCCGCCCCCGGCTCGGGTCGTAAGGGGTCATTTCGACCCGAACCCGATCGCCGAGCAGGATGCGAATGTAATAGCGCCGCATTTTGCCAGACAGATAGGCCAGCACGCGGTGCCCGTTATCCAGTTCAACCCTGAACTGGGTGTTGGGCAGGGCTTCGACCACCTGTCCCTCAACTTGCAGCTTCTCTTCTTTATTAGTCATAACGTGACTTGATGCTCTGGCGCCGGCGCAGGCGGCGGACCGCCTTTTTCTTCTGAATGCGCCGAAGCTCGCTCTTCGAAACGTGCCAGCGCTTACGGCGTACTGTGCTCATCACGCCGGCCTTAGCGACTTTCTTGCGGAAGCGCCTCAACAGGCTCTCGTCCGATTCATTTGGCATTTTGCTTACGGAAGGCATGCTCGAACCTCACCTCCTTGCCGGCCAAAAATTGCACCCGCCCACCTGCCGTGGGCTGCTGCTGGACCAAGTTTATTCCTCTTCCTCATCCAGGGAGATCATAGCCGTATCGGCCACGGCCGCGGCTTCGGCCGCCAGCGCCGCGGCCGCCATTTCGGTTTCGGGCAAAGTCTCGCCCTGCCCGATGTCGAGGTCGGCCGCCGTTTCCGCCAGCGGCTCTTCCACGGCCTGAATTTCGCCTTCGATGGTCATTTCCTCGGCGGCCGGCGCCTCCTCAACGCCACTGGCAGGCTCTTCTGTTTCCTCGGCCTCGCGTTCGGCCGGGCCGTGGGTTGCCATCCACTGGATCTGCTCGTTGGCGGTGACGCTCTTCAGGCTGAGGCCGATGCGCTGCCGCTCGGGATCGACGCTGATCACCCGTAGCAGGTGGGTTTCACCCTCGTGAATGACTTCGTCCGGCTGCTCAACAGGCTCGCGCGACAACTGCGAAATGTGCAGCAGGCCCTCGATGCCCGGCTCGATCTCGACAAAGGCGCCGTAATCCACGATACGGCTGATATAGCCCTCGACCAACTGGTTGGCCGCGTACTTATCCTTGGCCAACGACCACGGATTCGGGATGAGCTTCTTGCGGCTGAGGGCAATGCGGTGCTCCTGGCGGTCGAGGTCAAGGACGTAGACTTCAATCTCGTCGCCGACCTTGACGACTTCGCGCGGATGATTCACCCGGTGCCAGGCCAGTTCAGAGATGTGAACCAGGCCGTCGGCGCCGCCCAGGTCTACAAATGCCCCAAAATCGCGGAGGCCGCTCACCCGGCCGCGGACCACGTCGCCGACGCTCAGGCTGTTTATCAGGGCCGCTTTGCGGTTCTCCTGCCACTCCTTTTGGGCATCCCGCTGGGACAACACTAGGCGGCGACGGCGCCGATCCACTTCGATGACCTTGAGGGGCAGCTCGCGATCTTTCATTTTGGCCATCACCTGCTGGCGCTGACGGTCATCCATCCCGCGCCGTACTTCCAGCAGGTGGGAAGCGGGCACAAAGCCGCGCAGGCTGCCAAAGGGCACAATGACGCCACCCCGGTTGTAGCCAATCACCGGCGATTCAAAGATCTCGCCGCTTTCTAGCATCTCCTCGGAATGGATCCAATCTTCGTTAAGACGGGCCTTGTGAATTGACACGACCAGGCGATCAGGCTGGGCCGTTTCAGCCACGTAAACCGGTACCTCGTCGTTCAGCTTGAACTGCTGCCGTTCGCTCTCGTCCAGTTGTTCCAGATCAGAAGTGGGCACAAAGCCGTCTCGCTTTAGGCCCAGATCGACAATCATGCCCTGGGGCGAGATCGAGACGATAATGCCCTGGCGAATATCGCCGACTTCTGGAAGCTCGTAGTCGTGCTCTTCCAGAAGCTCGGCCATGCCCATGCTGGCCTCCGGGGCGTTTTCTTCAACTTGGTTTGGTTCCGTCTGCAATTCCATTCACCACATCAATATCGGTCAAAGTCGTCTCGCCTGAGCCCAAACAAAAACTCGGCTTTAGTGAGCCGCTGCTGCGGGTCTAGCCGAGCCAGTTAGGGAATTAGGTGAACAGCCGATCCTATTTAATTGGAGTCAGTCACACAGTCCCCTCACCTTCCTACGTTCGGCAGCAGCCGGCCGCTCTAATCAAGCTGGCCGGCCCAGGTCAACTATGCCGAAGGCAAAGCAGATACTCGGAGAGACGTAAGGGCGATTATACTGGTACCCCAGGGCTTTGTCAACGCAACCAGATGCGGCGCGGCCGGCCCTTCTGGCCGTTACGCGTCTGTAGCACGAAATTCAGGGCGGTCAACGACGGCCGGCCGGGGGGCCAACAGCGCCAGCGCCAGGATCTCAAAGGCCGGCAAGGGGAAGAAGAGAAGGTGGTGCTGTTCGTTGCCCGTGCGAGTGGTTAGGAAGAGCGCCCAGAGGCCAACAAACCAGAAGAGCAGGAAGGCCAACACCTTGGCGCCCTTGAGCTTCGCCCAGCGCCGCTGCCAGTGAGCCAGAATATAGACCAGGCCAGGAATCAGAGCTGGAAAGTTCTCCGTGGTCGTCGGCACGCCGATCAATTGGGTCAGGGCCAAGGTCATGAAGCTGCCCCAAACGAAACCGTCCGCGCCGCCCCTCAGGCTCTTGCGCCAGGCCAAGATAAGAATCAGGCCTAGGGCTGCGGTCAGCAACCAGCCCAGCAGCACTCCCGGCCGGCCTAAAGCCGCGGCAAACATATCCCGTGGCGTGCCCGCCAAGGTGTAGCTGGGATAGGCCCGCACCTGGGCCAGGAAGGCGGCCGGCCAGTTCGGGACGAATAGCCAGCCAAGTCCGATAACCCCCGCGGCCGAGGCCGCCAGAGCTGCCAACAGGCGGCCGCGGCGCTGATAGATCGCCCATAGCGCCAGCCAGGGCAAATAGAGAACCACCATCTGGGGCTTGAGGGCTGCCATTATCGCCAAGAAACCGCCTTCAAGGTCGCGCCTCTGGGAGACTGCCAGCATGGAGCCGGCAATGAAGAGGGCGCTTATCACGGCCGGATTACCGTTGATAATCGGCCGTGCGCTGTGATACCAAATGAGGAAAAACAGGAACAGGGCCGCCAGGAGCAAAGGGGCCGGCCGCCAACGGCCGAAGCGCAAGCCAATTAGCGTAAGAGCGATCAACGCTGCCTGCGAGGCGGTCATCCACAGCGCGCGGGCCAGGGCGAAATTCCTGACTAGGGCAAAGGGCGCAACCACCAGGCCTACGTGTATCGGATAGACGAACAAGGCCTGATCCTCGTGCGGCAGCGCCGGCCGGCCGAGATAAAAGAACTGCGTGCGCTGAGTGGCCTCCGCGGAATAAGGGCTGAGGCCCTCGGTGAGAAGCAGGCGCGTGCCCAGCCAGCGCGGCAAGAAATCGTTGCCGCCCGGGTTCTGAAGGGCATACCGGTAGTTGACGAGCGTCATGGCGACGGCCATGGCCGCCAACAAAAGGCCGGCCGCGGCCAAGCGAAGGCCTTTTCGAGCGGGCCCGCCCAGTGGCAGGGCCGCTTCAATTGACATGCCGTCGCCCATCGCGGCTATCCAATCACTGGCTGACGGTCAAGCCGTCAAAGCCGGTGGATACCACCTGGAAGAACGTCGTTCCAGGGGCCAATGGCAGGTGGGCGCCCTGGGTGTCAAGGAGCCAGAGGCCGTCTGCTTCGCCCTCGCGGCGCCAGACTCCTTCAAATTGCTGCCCATCGCGAAACAGTATCGCCCGGCCGCTGCCCAGCAGGCGCAGGTCCAAATCAGGCGACTTGCCCATCCAAGCGGGCGGGTTATTCGGCCGGTGCTCTACCTCCAAAACAACCACGTTCTGCATGCGAAGCTGGCGGTCTGTGTTCGCATCCAGGTGGGGCGCGTTGTCGCTCCAGCGTAGGTAGCCGTTCAGGCCCGGAGCGTGGACCCAGAGCGCGGCCGTATGGCCGTAATCCACTTCGATCCTGGCGGCCGGAGCGCCACCGGCCGGAGCTTCGGGATGGAAGGAGAGGCCCGGCCGCATTTCCGGCCGGCGCTCTTCGGCCCGGTCAACCAGGATGGCGCGCAAATCATAGGTGCTGGTGAACAGCGTGTCCTCGAAAGGCTGGTTGGGGCCTTGTGGCAGGCGGCGGTAGCCGCCGTGACCGAAGTCGGGTGAGATAATGCGCGGGAAGAAAGTGCTGGCGCGCAACAATGCCTTAACCTGGCTGGCCGAGCCCGAGTAGGCGAAGGCGGCGTCGAAAATCAGCGGCAGATCAAGGTCAACAAAGCGCGCGCTGCGCACCGAACCGACCTTGTTCGCGTCGTGGGTGTAGAAAACAGCCGTAAAACGGGTGATGCCGCCTTCGGTCAGGTGTTCAAAGAGGAGGTCGGCGCTGCCGATGCCCGCCTGCGGCCGGACGCGGGCGAGGTTCGAGATCTTGATGGCAATCGGCCGGCGCTCAAGCAGGGACGGATCTTCGGGGGTCAGGCCGGTCAGCGGGTTGACGCCGGCCGGGAAGTTGTTCGGGCCGAGCAGCCCATTAGGAGTGGGCGTGGCCGAGGCCGTTGGGATGACGCTCGGTGTGGGGCTGGGCGTGTCGGTGGGGGTCGGCGGGATCGGCGTCGGCGAAGGCGTGGGGCTGGGCTCGGCCGTGGCGGTGGCGGTCGACGTCCGAGTAGGCTGGGGCCGGGTGGGCTTGGGCGTTGGGGTGTCGTGGCGGGCCTGCAGGGTGCGGCCGCAGGCGTTGAGAAGGAGCAGGCCGAGCAGGCCGGCCATCGCCCAGCAAACGGGGGGCATTCTTCGCATGGTTAAGGCAACAAGCTATGAGACGGCGTGAATCGGCACGAGACACGCAACGAAAGTCAATTCGACTGGAACAGTACGTCAACCCAGGGGTCAACCGAATTGTAAAGCAAAGGGCCGTCGTCGAAAAGTAGAGGGGGACTTTCAGGTCACGAACGCCGGCCGGGCGCAAGCGCCTTGTGGCGGGCGCGCATCAGCGCGTCCGGCGCTGCCAATAGACCTTGGGCGCCAGCGGGCTGGACAGGTCGGTGCGGATAAATTCTTGCAGGAGGCGATTAAACACGGCCGGCTGCTCCAACATTGGGAACTGGCCGCAACCGGGCAACTCGACCCTTTGGCAAGGTCCGTCGGCGGCCGCCAACGGCCAGCGCCCGGCCGGGTCATCTCGACCATAGATGAGCAGCGTCGGGCAGGCAAGCTGGTCAAAGTCGGCCGCGAAGCTGTGCCCGGCCAGTTGGCCGGCCAATTTGCTGACGGCCGCAGCGTCGTTCTTGTGGAGTTCGACGGAGACGGACTGGTAGCGATCCGAATGGGCCAGGCTGCGCCCATTTGCGCTGCGGGGGTCAAAATGGCGGCCGTGGCTGGGCAGCCCGACGAGCGCCAGGCGGGCGACGGCGCGTGGTTGGCGGCCGGCAAAGTGCAGAGCCACGGCCGCGCCGAGGGCGTGGCCGACCAGGCTGAGTGGCAGGCTCAACCCAAGCTCGGCAACAAAGTCGTCCAATTGTTCGACGTAGCTTTCGAGGGAGTAGGCGTCGGCGCTTTTGCTGGAGCCGCCGAAGCCGTACAAGTCGAAGGCAAAGGCGCGCGCGTGGGTTGCCAGGGCCTGCATGGTAGGCCACCAATAGCGCCAGGAACCAAGCCAGCCATGCAAGAGGATGACCGGCTGGCCTCTGCCCGCGGCCTCGTAATGCACCAGGCGGCTGCCCGCCATCAGGACACTCATTGATGCTGCTCCACCCGCGTCAGGCTCAGCCCGCCCTTGGAGCGAAGGCCAGTCGGCCGGAACGGCCGCTCATTCCAGGCCGTTCGTCTCGCGCTCTAGCGCCTTGGCAACCCGTTGGGCCAGCGCGTCTGGCGCGAATGGCTTGAGTATATAGTCGTCGGCCCCGGCCGCCAGGCCAGCTTCCACCTCATTTTCCTGGCCCTTGGCTGACAGGAAAAAGATGGGTGTGGCGCGGGTCGGCTCCTGGAGCCGGAGGGTACGGCAGGCTTCGTAGCCTGTCATCCGAGGCATACGCACATCGAGCAGGATCAGATCACAGGGCTGGCGGCCGGCGATCTCAACCGCCTCCTGCCCATCGCGGGCGCACAGGACGTCGTGGCCGTTGAATTGCAGAGTCAGGGCAATCAATTCGCGTATGTCGGGTTCGTCCTCGGCGATCAGGATGCGGGCCATTTGGTTTCTCGGCTCTAAGGCGAAGCCCCGCTGGCCGGCGCCAGGGGCAGCGTGAAGCTGAACGCGCTCCCCTTGCCAGGGGCGCTCTCGACCTCTATCCGGCCGCCGTGCATTTCAACCAGACTGCGCACAATGGCGAGGCCGAGGCCGGTTCCGGCCACCTGCTGGACGCTGGGGTCGTCGGCGCGGTAGAAGCGCTCAAAGATCTTCTTCAGCGTCTCCTTGCCGATGCCGATGCCGCTGTCGGCCACGGTCACGCGCACGCTGTCGCCCTCTACGGCGGCCGCCAATCTGATATGGCCGCCGGCCGGCGTGTAGCGATAGGCGTTGTCAGCCAGATTGGTCAATATCTGGACGACGCGGCTGGGGTCGGCCGCCACCAGCGGCAGCGGAGCTGCCACGGCCGTTGTAATCTTGAGCTCCTTACCGTCGTGGCTCATTTGAGCCCGCAAATGCACTTCCGCGACTTGTTGGATGATTTGCGCCAGGTCAACCGGGCGAATGTCGAGCTCTGTACGGCCGGACTCAATGCGGGAGATGTCGAGAAGGTCGTTGATCAGGCTGCTCATGCGCTCGGCGTTGTTCCAGATGACCTTTAGGTAGCGTGCCTGGGCGTCGCTCATGGCGCCGGCCGCGCCCATCAACAGCAGTTCGGCGTAACCCTTTATAGAGGTCATTGGCGTGCGCAACTCGTGGGAAACGGTGGAGACAAACTCGCTTTTCATGCGGTCAATCTCAACCTCGCGCGTCACATCGCGGAAAATTGAGACAGTGCCAAAGTATTGGCCACCTGCAAGCACCGGCGCCACCTCTATGTTGGCTACGCGTTCGCCAATCGAAAAGCGGCCGCTGAGATGCAGTTGCTCACTGTCGCCGCTGCGCCGCCTGGCCCAACGGTCAAGCATTTCGCGCCAGGCGTCGCTGATGGCTCCAGACAGCTCGGCCAGGTCGGTAAACGCCTGGCCGACGATCTCGTGCCCCGGCCGTTCCAAAATCTGGCAGGCGGCCAGGTTGGCGAGCACAATGCGGCCCGAGGCGTCGGCCACTAGGACGCCGTCGGCAATACTCTCCAAGATGGCCTGGTTTTTCGCCGCCTGGATGTGCTCGTCGCGCAGGATGGTGCCCAGCCATTCAGCCTGATCGCGGATAAGAAGGTATAGCTGGGCGTTGCTGAGAGCGTTGGCCACCTGGCTGGCGGCCGCTTCAACCAGTTCCAGTTGTTCCTGGCTAAAAGCGTCCGGCGCGTCGTGGAAAAGCGCAATGACGCCAATCACATCGTCACTGGCAATGAGAGGAACGATCATGGCCGACTTCAGGCGGCTGCTGGTGGCGGCCGGGATCCAGCGCTCGTCGTGGTCCAGCCGGCCGATAACGAGTGGGACGCGTTCCCGCATTGCCCAACCGATAAGACCCTGGCCTGGTTCTGTGCCAAGATTGGGGCCGGGCAGGGGTGGCAAGCGGCTGGAATGAAAGACGGGCGGATAGTTGAGTTCGCCCCGTCTGGGGTCTACCAGCAGGATCGTGCCGTGCGTGGCGCGCACCACCTCATTTATCAACTCCAGCGCCCGGTAGAGGACGCGGTCCTGATCCAGGCTGGCGGCCAACTCGCTCGTCACCCGCAGCAAATAGTTGACCCGGTCCCGTTCCAGGCCCAGGGCCTGGGTGCGCTCGCTTACGCGCTGGTCGAGTTGCTCGTTGAGCGCGCGCATCTGGCTGATCAGCTGGGCGTTGTGAATGGCCATGGCTGCCTGGACGCCGAAGAAGGTGGCCTGCTGAACGTCCTGCTTGCCGAAACGCTTCGGATCGGCCACGTCCACCAGCATAAGCAGGCCAATTGTGGCTTCCTCGCGCCGCAGCGGTACGGCAAGCAGCGCCTTGGCCCAGGCGCGCAGCGATTCTGGAAGCAGGGTTGCCCCCGCGCCGTGAAGATCGTGCCAGTAACCGCCGGCCGGCCCGGCCGCTGCCAGCGCGGGCAACAGCTTGACCCCAAGTGGTTGCCGCTCGCCCACAACCTGCTCGCTGGCCCGGCCGTGAGCCGCCACGGCGACCAACGAATCGCCCTCCATTTGCCAGATGTAGGCGCCATGGGCATTGAACAGGCGCAAGCTCTCGCGGCAAATCAGTTCCAGCACCCTGGACAAGTCCACCGTGGCGTTGATCGCCAGGGTCACTCGGCCCATCGCGGCCAAGAAGCGCTCGCGCTGTAGGGTGTCTTGCAACAGCCGGGCGCGTTCGAGGCTTACAGCCCCTTCGGCGACCAACGCTTCAAGCAGGAGCAATTCCTCGGGCGGCAGGCTGTCCTTCTCCGGCTGGAACTCGACGACCACGCCGCCAAAGCGCGCCTCGCCAATCAACAGAGGTAAGATGGCCCGCAAGGTCTGACCGGCAGGCGGGTGGGCCTGGCCTGAGCCGTTGGCGCCGCCCCGGCCGCCGGTAACCAGACTTCGGCCCTGCTCCAGCGCCATCCTGAGCGGTTCTGCCCCGGTCAGGTGGAGCGGCAGGCCCAGGAGCCGAACGGTCTCCCCCCGCCCGGCCGACTGCTGAATGATAGGCAACGCCATCTGGCGGCCGCTGTCCCACTCGTAGATGGCGCAACGATAGGCGCCTTCGATCTGGATAAGCTGGGCGCTAAGCGTTTCCAGGATTTCGCCGGTCTCGCTCAGGGCTGAGAACTTTTCGCGCGCCTCCAGCAGCAGGCGCAGGCCGGCCTGGGGTTCGCTCAGGATCGCGTAAGGGGAGTTGGCAGGCATTGGCCCATTGGGCGCGGGCGGCGCCCTGGCTAGCGGCCGGCTAACCGCCGATCGAGGCTGCGCATCTCGGCCGCGCTCTCGGTTATCTCGCGGATGTCGGTAAACTCCCGGGCGCGATTGTCCACCAGCCCGACCGATAGGCGCATGAGGGGCATCATGCCGCCGTCGCTGGTCTGAATGCCGCCGCGCTCGACGTCGAGGAAGGCATAGTGGGCGCTGATCCCATCGTCGAAGCGGCGCCTCAGCTCGGCTGCCAGTTCCTCGGCCGACTCGCTCCACGTAATCAAGACAAACGTTGCCCCGCCCGCGTGGCCGATGAAGTCGCCGTTGGTGCCAAATTCGCTGGCAACCTCGCTCAGCAACAGGGCCACATAGCGGAGTACCTCGTCGGTGGCCACAAAGCCATAAGTATCTTGAAAGGGATCGAGCTGCTCGACACTGACTTCCAGATAAGTCCAGCCTCGGCTGCGGGTCAGACGGCGCAACTGATCTTCGATCAGGCGGGCGGCCGGCAGGCTGGTGCGCGGATCGGTCATGTTGGCCCGGCGGTGACTCTGGATGGCGTTCTTAACCCGCAGGCCAAGCTCTTCAATGTCAAATGGCTTGGTGATGTAATCGTCGGCGCCCAGTTCCAGACCGGCGATGCGGTCGCTACGCTCATCCCGATTGGTGAGGAACATGATCGGGATGTGGCTGGTGCGGGCTGACAAGCGCAACTGGCGGCAAACGTCATAGCCGTCCATGCCGGGCAGATTGATATCCAGCACGATCAGGTCGGGGGCGCGCTTGCGGGCCAAGATGAGCCCATTCTCGCCAGTGCGCGCCAATTCGACGCCGTAGCCGGCGTTGCGAAATGCCAATTCCAGAATGTCGCCGATATCGGGATCGTCTTCAACCACCAAGATACGGCCGTGGCTCATGGGGCTACTTCCTTCACGCGCAAAGAGGCGAGCCTAATCATTCTAACAGCCGTCCAAGCCGGCCGCATTGGCCTTTCTGTCCCAGGTTCCGGCCGCAAGCGCAAACCATGCCCGGCCGCTACGGACTTCTTGGATACAGCCGCGGGTACGGATAGGCCAGCTTGAGGGCGTGGTGATCGCTCTGCTCGTAACTGACGTTGTCCGTGATGATGTGACGCGCGCTTTGAGCCAGCAAGACGACGTCCGACTCAACTGTGCGGGCGGGATAGATGAGCAGGCCGGAGCCGAGGCGGCAGTGGTGGCCAACGCAGCCGCCCAGCACATGCAGGTCTGTGGGCGCCAACTGGCCGCCGCTTGCTGCCGCGCGCAGCGGGCCGGGCAGCAGCTTGAAGTCGGTGAAAGTGGTGCCGGCCCCGATAAAGGTGTCTCGGCCGACCACGCACAGCTGGAGGCAGGTGTTCTGAGCCACCATCGTGTTTTCCATTAGCGTGCTCATGAAGAGCGACGCTCGAAAGGGCAGAAAACAGCCATCGCTGACCACACTGAGCATGAGCTGACAACCCTGAGCCACGTTGACATTGTTGCCGATGATGCAGTTGTCAATGACAGCGCCGGGGCCGATCGTCACGTTGTCGCCGATGACCGTCCGGCCGTGGATGACGGCCGATGGGTCAATGTTGGCGTTGCGCCCGACCGACACCAACGCCGAGCTGTCCAGCACGCGCCGCTGCTCCAGCAGGGCACGGGCCAGCACGCCCAAGCGAAACGGCCATTCGCGGTCCACGCGCTCCTCAAGCGCCTTTCCCAGCGCGAAGACCCCGAAGATGACGTCAATCACGAATAAGTGCACCCAGCTTTCAACGACCACGAGGGCCTTACGGGGTAACTGGTAGACCAGATCGCCCTTGAAATCGGCCATATAGGTCGGCACGTGATAGTAACCAATCTCGCGCGACTCAGTGCTAATTACCAGCGGCCGGGCCTCGCGATAGGCGTGCAGGCCGCCGGGCAGGTACCACATGTCCGCCAGCACCAGGCCATCCTGCGTCGCCAGGCTGCTCGTTAGGGGCCAGATGTGGCGCCGCACGGCCGGGTCATCGCAAGACAGGGCCAGCCGCGCCGGGCCACCGGTTTGGCGAGCTCGCGACATGAACTCGTCAATCAGCTCAGCGTTGAAAAAGAGGTTGTCGCACAGGGCGAGCGCCTCGCGCGCCTCGAACTTTTCGCCGCGCACGGCCTGTTCGAACGACTCGTACTCGCGCTCCTCGCTCACATAGCGCGCCAACAAGTCACGTTGGTGCAGCCAAAGCGGTTTATTCTGCACGCGCAGCTCGCGAGCCGGCTCGTTGAATGGGTGGATCTGGGCTCGCTCCTGAATGATGATTCGGCGCATTCGCAATTTCTCAGTTGAGCGGCTTCTTGGCAATGGTGATTAGGCAGCTTGCCCCGCCTGCGGCCGCGCATTCGACCTCGCTCACCTGGAAACGCCGGCCGTTGCTCACCCAGCTCAGGGACTCCTGGAGCAGGCCGACCGCCAGGTGGCAGCAGGGGCTTTGGCTGCTGCGCCCCCAACAAACCGGACAGCGCTCAATCTGCCACAACAGGTGGACTTTGTCATCCCCCAGCCTAACAATCTGATCGGTGAAGCGGTTGAAAGTTTCGGCGAAGACTTCCAGGCCAATCTTGACTTTGAGGCCCATATGCAGCGGCCGGAAGGCCAGGTCGGCGATTCCCAGGAAGGGCATCAGCTCGCGCAGCGCGTACTGAAATGACGCGCGGCCGCTGAGAAGCGCCAGGCCGCGGCCGGCACGCTCGCCAAAGAGGTCGTCAAGCCCCTGCTGGATGGTCGCCAGCTCGTGGAAGGTGAAGCCTGGCTCTAGATTGTTAGGAGGCAAGTGATCGATCAGGTGAGGCAGCCCGGCAAAATTCAGTAGGGCGTTCAGACCGTGGATGCCCAGGAGTTCTTCCAACGCCAGGAGCACGATCCGGCCCATCTGGTTGGGATAGCGCAGCGCGTCCCGGCCGGCCGCCCCGGCCAGCCTCGGCTGGGACAAGGACGAAGTCATGGGTGCGCTCAGTGACCGTTTAACAGGAAGGTACTCAGAGTCTCCACAAATTTTTCTGGCTCATCGCTCATGGGAAAGTGGCGCGACTGATGCATTACGGCCAGCCGGGCCCGGCCTGCCTCCCGCGCCAAAATCGGGCCGTTCTTGGGCGAGACGATATTGTCGTTGGCGCCATAGATGCCAAGCGCCGGCTGGTTTAGGCGCTGTAACTTGCCGCGCAGGTCAGTGTCGCGCAGGTCGCCGATGCTGCGAAAGAAGGACTGAAGCGTCGTGCGCTGCACGTCGCGGAAGATCATCTGACGGACCGGCCGGCTGTCGCCTGCCAGAATCGCGCGCATGATGCCCTCGCGGATGGCGGGCACGCGCCAGGCGACCCAGGCGCTCCAGCCATAACCGGCCAACTGGAGCATCGGGTTTAGTGACCGGCCGTAAACCGGCGAGCCGACAACGATGACCTTTGAGACGCGCTCTGGGTAGGCCAGGGCAAATTGCAAGGCGACCGTGCCACCCATTGAATGACCTGCCAGGGGCGCGCTGCTGATGCCGAGGTTGTCCATGAAGCCGCGCACCATCTCAACGTAGCTCGACAGGCGAAAGGCCGACCCGCCGTCATGGGCTGGCTTGGCCGAGTCACCGAAGCCCCAAAAGTCAAGCGCATACAGCCGGTAGCCTCCCCGGCCGGTGACGGCCAGCATGGCATTGCGCCACACATCCCAGGAATTGATCCAACCATGCAGCAGGATAAGCGGCCGGCCCCGGCCAATTACCTCGAAGTGGAGGATGCCCTGGTCGGTGACGATGGAGCTCATCGCCGTGGCGATCCGGCCGGGCGCTTAGGCCTCGGCCTCTTCATACTGCTCCAGGATGCAGTAGAGGAGCTCTAGAAGCACCGTCTTGACGCTGTCCCGGTTCAGCGCCACGCAGGGCAAAACCTTGATGCGGGGATCCAGGTGCAGGATGATGCGCAGATCGTTTGGCTCCCAGGCATCTTCTAAGTCCTGCTTGTTTGCTACGACCACGTAGGGCGTATGGGCGTAGGCGCGGAAGGTACTCAGGATACGCTTGGCTTCGCGGAAGGTCTCGGGCTTGGTGCTGTCCACGAGAACGATGAAGCCCAGCATTCCCTCGGACAGGATCTCCCACATGAAGTCGAAGCGGCGCTGGCCCGGCGTACCGAAGAGATAGAGCACGAGGTCGTCGTCTACTGTGATGCGGCCGAAATCCATGGCCACGGTGGTCATGTCCTTGACCTGGCGCTCCCGGCCGTTGCTGACACGCCGCTCGGTGGAAACGACGTCTATTTCACTGATGGCGCTGATAAAGTGAGTTTTGCCGGAGGCGTAGGGCCCCGTGATGACCATCTTAACGGCTTGCATTGTGGCTGGTGAGAACCGCTCTTCAGCTCAGTGAGCCCCAAGGTGCGCGGCCCGGCCGCGACTGGAATGCTGAAGCCCTGGAAACGCGGGCGTTTATAATCGTCGAATTCGGTTGATCAGGCGGGTGATGACCGTTTTCTTGACGGTCGGTTTTTGCGGCCCGTCCGGCTCGTGATCCGTTCCGATGACGTCGCCATTGAGCGACGGGCCCCGGTAAGGCTGAATGACTTCGACCAGGCCCACCTGGGCCAGCCCGTAGGCCACCCGCCTCACGTCAAACTCGTTTAGGTGGGCGCTGTCGGCAATGTAGCGCAGCGTGTGGCGTGGTCCTACCAGCGATACAACCCGCCACTCTTCCGGCGTCAGGTTGATTCGCTCCAGACGGGCGCCGGACTGGGATGAGAAGCGCAGCGTTACGTCGAGATCCGGGATCTCCTCCTGTAGACGTTCCCATTCAACCGCCCGCCGGCTGCCCTCCATAATGACGCTATCCAGATCAACCGGAACCGTGATGTGATCGGTCGGCGGCAACTGGTTGGCCTCAAACTGGAACGCGCCGTCGGCCCAGGAAAAGATGCGGAAGGCGATCGCCAGGATGTGCTGACGAATGCTCTGAATGATATCACTTTGGGTGACGAAGCCGGCGCGGATCAGCATATGGCCAAGCTGTTTTTCGCCGGTGCCGTGGGCCCGGGTTTCAATGATCTGGCCCTGTTCGGCCGTCAATAATCCGGACTCATGCAACACGCGCGCCAGGCTGCGGCCGTTCGGACCTAAGGAAGCGTAGACCAGCTTGCCTTCGCGAAAGGCCATTTGGGCAGGCTGGCGGCCGTCTATTGACAGTGTGCCTGTCTTGCGCGCCAGGCTGATTAGGTTGAGCAATTGCGCCGTTGAAAAGTCGCGCAAATTACCTCTGAGCGTCATCTTTCGCACCGTGCCTCGTGCCAGCGTAATATCAGCTATCATGGTCAGCACCTGTACCTCTTGACGATGTTCCCCCAGGAAGGACCAGGTCGCCTGACCGGCAACTGGCATAGATCCCTCTTCCCCTACGCAGCGCATTATAGCTAGCCCAAAATCGGGCGTCAAACCCCCTATAGGTCACACCTGGGGGCGGGGTGGGCGCGGGTTTGGTGCCGGCCCAGGCCGCCTTGAAAGCCCTCTTCAGGAGAAGTAAAATAGGCGTGGCTCGGCGTGGAATCTGAGGGGCGGTGGCGAAACGGCAGACGCAGCGGACTTAAAATCCGCCGGGGGTGACCCCGTGTGGGTTCGAATCCCACCCGCCCTATGAACGCAGCCCCAGACGAAAGCGTCAACACTTTCTTTATAGAGCAAGCAGTAGCCGGTCGGCCGATTCAGGAAGTCCTGGCCGGCGCACCCCTGGTTGCGGCCGTTTCCGGCGGCCCGGACTCGCTGGCGCTGCTGCATGCGCTGGCGCGCAGCGGCCGCTTCACGCCTGGCCAACTGGTCGCCGCGCATTTCGACCATCAACTCCGGCCAGATTCGCCGGCCGATGCCGATTTCGTGCGCCGGATTGCCGCTGGCTGGGGCCTGCGCTTCGAGATCGGCCGGGCCGACGTCGCCGCCCTAGCGGCCAAGCATGGGCGCTCGCTGGAGGAGGCCGGCCGGCTGGCGCGTTACCGTTTTCTCGCCGAAGCTGCCGGCCGCTGCGGGGCGGCCGTGATCGCCACTGGCCACACTTCCGATGACCAGGCAGAAACGGTGTTGATGCATTTTCTGCGCGGCAGCGGGCTGGCCGGACTGCGCGGCATGGCGCCCATTGGTTCGCTGCCTGGCTGCCCTGAGCTGGCGCTGGCCCGGCCGCTTTTAGCAAGCTCGCACGCGGCCACGGCCGCTTATTGTTCAGAGCATGGCCTGGAAGCGCGCCAGGACGCCAGTAACCAGGAGACAGCCTATTTTCGTAATTGGCTGCGCCGGGTGGCGCTGCCGCTGCTGGACAAGCGTGTTCCTGGCCTTAAAGAGCGATTGAACCAGATGGCGGAAGTGGCCCGCGCCGACTTCGCTTTTCTTTCGTCCCTTGAGGCGGCCGCCTGGAGCGGCCTGGTGCTCGACGCTGGCCCTGGCTGGCTGCGCTTGAATCGCGGCCGCTGGCTCAGCCTGCCGGTCGCCTTACAGCGCGCCATGTTTCGGCGTGCCCTCGGCGAATTGCAGCCCGGCCTGCGCGACATCGGCTTCCGGCCGGTGGAGTTGGCCCGTAAGGTGGCTGCAGGCTCAGTGGGCGGACGAAAGGTAGACCTGCCCGGCGGGGCGACGCTAGAGGTTCAGGCCAACGACCTAGTGCTGCGGCTGGCCTGGACAGCCGGGCCGGCCGGGGCGCTGCCGCAGTTGCCGGACGGGCGAGCTATGCCCCTGCCCGTGCCCGGCCGGGTTGCCTTGACCGCCGGCTGGGCGATCCGGGCTGATGAAGTGACAGGCAGCCAGGCTCGCCGGCTGCTGGCTGAGCCCGACCCCTGGCAGGCTGTGGTTCAGCTTCCGGCCGGAGCGGCGCTGGTCGTCCGGCCGCGGCGGCCGGCGGAGCGTTTCCAACCGCTGGGGATGGCGGGCCATACGGCATCGGTGAAGGAGGTGATGATAAACCGCAAGCTGCCGGCCGGGCAGCGGCCGCTCTGGCCGCTGGTGACTACGGCCGACCACCTCGCGTGGCTCGTTGGCCACCATCTCGACGGGCGCGCGGCCGTGCGGGATCTGGACGCGCCGGCCGTGCTGTTACGGGTAACAAGGGGCGAAACGGAGCCTGATCCGCGCTCCCCGCAGGCCGGCGGAGGCGTGTTGGCAGGGCGTTAAGGGCGTTTGACGCTCCATTGGGCCGCCAGTATACTACCTCTGGGCCAGCGGCCGCGGGGCGTAGCTCAGCTCGGCAGAGCGCTCGGTTTGGGTCCGAGAGGCCGCCGGTTCAAATCCGGCCGCCCCGACTGTTCCCAGGCGGCAGTGGTGTAGTGGCAACACAGCAGCCTTCCAAGCTGTTATCACGGGTTCAAATCCCGTCTGCCGCTTCTTGAGGGCCTGTAGCTCAACGGCAGAGCGGTCGGCTCATAACCGATTGGTTCCAGGTTCGAATCCTGGCAGGCCCATCGCCCGACCCCCCGAACAGGCCGTTTCCCATGCTCATGAACAACAGGAGACAGTATGGAAGCTGAGGTTGACCTGGGCCCCTTTTTGCGCGCGCTGGCGCGTGGCTGGTACTGGATCGTAATCGGCCTGGCGGCCGTGCTTGTCGCCGCCCGTTTGTGGGCTTCGGCCGGCCCGCCAATGTATGAGGCGACATCGCTGGTTACGGTGGCCGAGGCGGCCCAGTTGGTGCAACTGGATCCGCGCATCCGGCCAGTGGAAGCCTCAGCGCCCGATTCGTTGCTGGCGTTCCCCGAGCTGGCAACCAGCGACAGCGTCTTGCAGCGTGTGGCCGCATCCCTCGCCGGCGGCGCCACAGCCCACGTCAGCTTTGCCAACCTGAAGAATATGGTCTCGGCCGAGAACGGCACCGACCGCACCTTGGTGCGGTTGACTGTGAGGCACGCCGATCCGGCCGTGGCAGCGCTGATCGCCAACACCTGGGGCGATCATTTCGTGGCCGAGGCCAACGCCATTTACGGCCGGCCCAGTGACGAACATGCGGCTTTTTATCAGGAGCAGTTGGCTGAGGCCGAGCAGGAGCTGGAGGCGGCCGATCAGGCCCTGGTGGCCTTCGCCGCCGTGGACCAAACCCAGGTATTGAGCAACACGCTGGCGGCCGCCGACGCCTTGCAACAGCAGTACCTGTCGCAGAGGGGCCAAGTTGACAACCTGAGCCAAGACGTGCGGGCGCTCCGGCAACAACTGGCCGATGAGCCGGCCGAGGGGGCCAGCCTAGCGCCGGCTGACCAACTGACCGCGCTTGGCCTGCAATTGCGGGCCTTTAACATTGAGGCTGAACTGCCGCTCCAATTTCAGTTGGAGCCGGGGACTAACCTTATCGGGGGCGATGCGGCCGCCCTGCTAGCTTCGCTCGACCGCATTCTGGCAGGCCTGGAGAGCAGGCGGTCAGAACTACAGGACCAGATTGAGGCGCTCGGGCCCCAGATGATGGCTTTGCAGGGCCAGCTAGAGGGCCAGCGGACTAAGCAATTGCGTCTGACACTTGACCGCTCGATTGCAGAAGAGACCTACCTGGCGGTGTCGCGCAAGCTGGATGAGGTGCGGATCACGTCGCAAGAGACCAGCGGCGGGATTCGCCTGGCCAGCCGAGCCGCCGTGCCGACCGAGCCCGTAGCATCCGGTGGCCTGATTTTCCTGGGCCTGAGTGTCCTGGGCGGGCTGCTCTTTGGGGTGCTGCTGGCGCTGCTCTTTGGCTCTCGGCGGCCGGTCGAACGCTGCCTTTCTGCGCCTGAAGCTGGCGG
>JBOGUG010000407.1:0-3424 GCA_050696115.1 Promineifilaceae bacterium (SeqCode)
GCGGCAAGGCGGCCGCCCGCAGGATCGCCTCCACGTTGGCCGCGTGGCCGGCCGCCTGCCAGACGGCCGCTCCGCTTTCCGGCTGCGGCGTGGGCGCGGGATTTAGCCCGGCCGCGGCGTCCGCCGCAAGCGTGTTTGGGTCTCGGACTTGGCTCATTTCGTTTTCTCCTTTGTGGTTGTGGGTTGATAAAAGTGCCAAAATTCGGCCGCCAGCGGCCGGGCTAAACACAAGGTCGGCCGACTCGATCCGGCCGAAGGCGCGCAGCACGCGCCCCCCGGCCGGCGGCGCGGCCGGCGCCCACTCGGGCCAAAAGACGAGGCTGATGCCGATGTCCGGCGGCGCCAGCCCGCGATCCCGGTCGGCCAGGATCATCTCCAGGGTATCGGCCACGGCCGTCGCCAGCCGCTCTTCGCCGCTGGGGCAGGCCCCATTCGCCTCGGCCGGCCGGTCGTAAAAGCGCAGCGTCGCCTCGGCCGCCCCTTCGACCGGCGCGAAGCGGGCGCTGTGGGTGACCGCGACCAGGTGGCGCAGGCGCGGCGCGCCCGGCCCGTCGCCGTGATCCAGGAAGACGGCCAGGCCGTCGAACAGCCCCTCGGCCACCGCCTGGGCGATGGCCCCGGCCGGGATAATGACGTCCCCCGGCCGGCCGTCGGCCGTGCGGATCGGGCCGGCCTGCACCAGCCGGGCGCGGAACTCGCGCCGGCCCAGGCGCTTGCCGGCCGAAAGCACAAAGAGGGATCCAACCTGCTCACGCATCTCGTTTCGACCTCCCGATTTCGGCCATCATCTGGGCCAGCAGCGCCTCTTCCTGAGGCTCGCCGGCGAATTTCAAGATCAGCTTGAGCGCCAGCCGCGTCAGGGTCGGGCTGGCCTGGGGGCCAAGCTGGTTGAAGAGCTGGTCGAAGGCGGCCGTCAGGTCGCGCGCCGCCTGGGCCAGCACCGCGTTGTCCTGGCGGCTGATGTCGCTCAGGCCCACGGTGAACAGCCGGCCGTAGTTGGCCGGCGGCGCGGCCCCACCGGTCAGCCCAATCTCGGCCGCCCGCTGGAAAGCCACGTAGACCATGTCCTGAAGCACGTGCACCAGGTAATTCTGGCGGCGGCGCAGGTGGCGCTCCGGCCGGAGCTGCATCGCCTGAGCCGTGGCCAGATTGGCGTCGCCGCCCTCGCCGCGCCAATGGGGCGGGAAGCCGGCAGCGTCAATCATGTGGCGCACCGCCTCCAGGTCGTGGCGGGCGTCGGCCGCGTGCAGCGTGGGCGCCTTCACCTCCCATTCCTCGGCGTCGTCCTTGACGATGATCGAGCCGGCTTCGGGCGGGGTGGCGTATTCGCCGCGCTTGGCCTGCACCCGGCCGGTGGGCACAGTCACGAACCAGAGGAAGGTGCGCAGGGCCCAGTGCAGCCGCACCCGGTCTTCCAACATGCGCGAGTAGCGCAGCAGCCAGGGAATGATGGTGTCCAGGTCGCCCTCGCCGAAGCTGGCCCCGATCGGCCGGTTGACGGCGTAGTGCAGCATCACCGCCTCGGCCGCGGCCGCCTCCGGGTGGCGCGGCGAGAGCCAGACGGCCGGCTGGGTCGGGTCGGCCGTCGCCTGCTGGTAGGCGATCTCCGTCTCCCAGTCGTTGGGCGCCGTCTCGATGCCCACGATCTGCTCCTTGGTCACAAAGCGCACGTAGGACATGCCGTCCTCGACGTTGCGGAAGAGCAGCACGAAAAGGTCGCCGGCCCTGGCCAGCTCGTCGCTGATACCTTGCAGGCGCTGGTCGAGCAGGTTCAGGGGGTGATGCCAGAACTGCTCCAGAAAGCGTTGCAGGCGAGCGTGAGGCGAGGAGAGGAGAATGCCATCGCCGATGACGAAGTCGGTTGTGATGTCAACGATGGCTTTTGCCAGGGGGTTTTTGCGGGTGGCCTCCAGCGCGTTGCGGTACAGCTCGGCCGATTGAGCCCACGGCCGGTCGTTGGGGCGGCCGAGCAAGCTCGTCCAGCCCTTGGCGTCGTCCGACACGCGAACCTGCACGGCGGCCAAGCGCAGGGCCAGTCTGGCCAGGGCGCGGCGAAGTGGGGGTAGCGAGGGAAGCGGGGTGATGTCAGGCATAGGCACAAAAAAAGGCCGGGCTTCGAGGGACGGCATATGCCCTCAAAACCCGGCCAGCACAGCGTGCGCAAGGCGCGGTTGTCATTCAATTGTGCAATCTGGGCCAAACATTAGCACATATGTTCTAGCTTGTCAAGCCCCAATTCCGGCCGGGCTGGCGGCCATTTTGTGGCGCGGGCATCTTGCCCGCGGCCGGGCCGCAGGCCCGGGGTCTGGCGCGGGCATTCTGCCCGCCGACAGGCTGGAAGCCCGTCCCACATTCTGTAGGGGCAGCCCCCGTGGCTGCCCGGCCGCATTCTCCCAGCCAACTTGACATATTACTTGACAGCCGGCCGATTTTGTTGTATCTTTGCAACAAGCGCATTTGTTGCGTTTTCCCGCACTTATGAGTAAGGAAGCGTTGCTCGACAGTTACGCCGGAGTCGGCCAGGTCGCCAGGCGCCTCAACATCCACCCCGAATCGGTGCGCCGCCTCATCCGCCAGGGCAAACTGCCGGCCATCAAGTTCGGCAACCAGTGGCTGGTGGACAAGGCCACCCTGGAGCAGTTCGCCAGCCGCTACGACCCCCGGCCGGGAAACAAGACAACATTGCTCTAGTCAATCGGCCGCCGGCCGCCCCGGAGCGCTCCTCCCCGGCCGCAGCGGATAGCTAGCTTAGGAGAGGGTAGACATGCAAAGAGCACCAGAGGTGGAGAACTTCGCCCGCATCCGCGTCGTCGGCGCGGGCGGCGGCGGCAGCAACGCCGTCGAACGCATGATCGCCGAGGGCATGAGCGGGGTGGACTTCATCGCCATCAACACCGACTCCCAGGCCCTGATGCGCTGCCACGCCCCGCTGCGCGTCCGGGTGGGCGAGAAGCTCACCCGCGGCCTCGGCTCCGGCGGCAACCCCGAGGTCGGCGCCCGCGCGGCCGATGAGTCCATTGACGAGCTGCATGAGGTGCTCAAAGGCTCCGACATGGTCTTCATCACCGCCGGCATGGGCGGCGGCACCGGCACCGGCGCGGCCCCCATCCTGGCCCGCGTCGCCCGCGAAGCGGGCGCCCTGACCATCGGCGTCGTCACCCGGCCCTTCATGTTCGAGGGCAACCAGCGCGCCCACATCGCCGCCCAGGGCATTGACCGCCTGCGCGAACACGTGGACACCCTGATCGTCATCCCCAACGACCGCCTGCTGGAGCTGACCGACAAGCGCATGTCGCTGCAGCAATCCTTTGGCCTGGCCGACGACATCCTGCGCCAGGGCATCCAGGGCATCAGCGAATTGATCACCGTGCCCGGCCTAATCAACCTCGACTTCGCCGACGTCAAGGCCATCATGGCCCAGGGC
>JBOGUG010000408.1:0-5990 GCA_050696115.1 Promineifilaceae bacterium (SeqCode)
CTCGTGTTCCACGCTTTGGTGCAGGCGGCGCAGGCCCAAGGCCTGTAAGGTCGCCCGCTGATCTTTCTGGTAGCCAATGGCGCTCTTCGCGTACGTGATGCGCACCTTGGACTTCTTTGCTTTCGCCATCGCTCGCGCTCCTATTTGCGCGTCCAGAAGGGCGACACGTCGGCCACTTCTTGATTGCGCTCGGCGGCCACCTGCTGCACCGTCTTCAGCCGCCGCAGGCCGTCCATGGTCGCCTGGATGATGTTCAGAACGTTGCCGCTGCCCAGCGACTTGGTCAAAATGTCGTGGAAGCCGGCCGCTTCGACGACAGCGCGCACGCCGCCGCCAGCGATGACACCCGTGCCGGGCGAGGCTGGCTTGAGCAGGACGCGGGCCGAGCTATGCTGGCCAATAATCTGGTGCGGGATGGTTGTGCCAACCATCGAAACCTGCACCATGTCCTTGCGGGCAATGTCCAGCGCCTTGCGGATGGCATCAGGCACTGAACGGGCCTTGCCGATGCCCATGCCGACCCGGCCGCGGTTGTCGCCCACGACGACCACGACGCGGAAGGCGAAACGCCGGCCGCCCTGGATCACCTTGGCGACGCGCGTGATGTCAATGATGCGTTCGTCGAGCTCATCCCGCTCGCCGTAACTTTGACGTCTCTGACCCATGCTATTCTCCAATCAGCCGGCGCTGAGGCCACCGGCCGTCCATGCTAGAACTTCAGTCCGCCTTCGCGGGCGGCCTCGGCCAGCGCCTTGACGCGGCCGTGATAGCGGTAGCCGCCGCGGTCAAAGACGGCCTGCTCGACGCCGGCCGCTTTGGCGCGTTCGGCCAGGCTTTTGCCCACGCGGGCCGCCTCTTCTGTTTTGTCCTTGCCCGCCCCTTCTTCTTGTTCCAGCGTTGAAGCGGCAACCAGCGTGCGGCCGCTGGTGTCGTCAATCAACTGGGCGTAAATGTGCCTCAGGCTGCGGAAAACGTTCAACCGCGGCCGCTCGGCCGTACCGCTGACCTTCGCCCGCACCCGGCGATGCCGATTTAGCCTGGCAATCCGTACTTTCTCACTCATCACAAAAACCTCTACCCGGCTTAAACCTTGCCGGTCTTGCCCGCCTTGCGGCGCACGACTTCATCGCCGTAGCGGATGCCCTTGCCCTTGTAAGGCTCCGGCGGCCGCACTTTGCGCACCTGAGCCGAGATCTCGCCGACCACCTGCTTGTCAATGCCGCTGATGATGATCTCGCGGCCGCGACCCTCGACCTCGAACTGCACATTGGCCGGCGGCGCCAGCTCGACTGGGTGCGAGTAGCCGACGTGGAGCACTAAATTCTTGCCGCTCAACTCGGCGCGATAGCCTACGCCCTCGACCGCCAGGCGGCGCGTGAAGCCCTGGCTGACACCGTGAACCATGTTGTACAGCAGGGCGCGCGACAGGCCGTGCAGGGCGCGGTGCTGGCGCTCATCCGACGGCCGCTCGACCCGCAGGACGCCATCCTCTTGCTGGATGGTCATATCCGGGTGGAACGTCCGGCTGAGCGTGCCCTTGCCGCCTTTGACGGTGACCGCCCGGCCCTCGATCTCGACCGTTACCCCCTTGGGCAGCTCGATCGGCATTCTTCCAATACGCGACATCCTAGACCTCCGCTACCATATTTCGCACAGGACTTCGCCGCCCAGCTTCTGGCGGCGAGCCTCCTGGCCGGTCATGATCCCTCTTGAGGTGGTCAGGATGGCAATGCCCATGCCACTCAGCACCCAGGGCACTTCGTCGCGGCCGACGTACACCCGCCGACCGGGCTTGCTGACGCGCTTGATGCCAGTGATGACCGGCCGGCGATGACGCCGGTCGCCGACGTACTTCAGGCTCAGGCGCAGGACGGCCTGGGGGGTTTCTGGCAGCACCTCGTAATCGGTGAGGTAGCCAGCGTCCTTTAGAACGGCCGCCACTTTTTCCTTCACCCCCGAATGCGGGACTGAAACTGTTTCTTGCTGGCGCATGGCAGCGTTGCGCATGCGTGTCAGCATATCGGCAATTGGATCGCTAACCGGCATTTTCCGTCTCCCTGTTACCAACTCGACTTGACGACGCCAGGGATGTCGCCGCGCAGCGCCAGCTCACGAAAACAGATGCGGCATAGGCCGAAACGGCGCATGTAGCCCCGCGGCCGGCCGCAGATCTTGCCGGAGCGCGGGTCTATCCTCTGGCAGCGGTTGCGAACGCGGATCGGGCTGTTCCGCCTCGTCTCGCGCGCAACCATTGATTTCTTCGCCATGAATGGTCTCCTTCGCCCTACTGCTGTCGGAAAGGCATGCCCAGCTGGGCGAGCAAACTGCGGCCCTCTTCGTCGCTGCGGGCCGTCGTCACTATGGTCACTTCAAATCCCCGGATCTTGTCAATCTTATCGTAGTTGATCTCCGGGAAGATCAACTGCTCAGTCAGGCCCAGCGAATAGTTGCCCCGGCCGTCGAACGAGTCGGGCGAAACGCCCTGAAAGTCGCGCGTGCGCGGCAGGGCAATGTGAATCAGGCGCGTCAGAAAGCTCCACATTCGCTCGCCACGGAGCGTCACCTTGACGCCGATCTGCCGCCCTTCGCGCAGCTTGAAGCTGGCGACTGATTTCTTGGCGCGGGTGATGATCGGCTTTTGCCCGGTGATGGCCTGGATGTCGTTGACGGCGAACTCCAAGGCCTTGGCGTTGTCAAGCGCCTCGCCCAGGCCAACGTTGACCACGACCTTCTGAATCGCCGGCGCCTGCATCACACTGCTGTAGCTGAACTCTTTCATCAGCGCCGGGACGATGTCCTCTCTATACTGTTGCTTTAGCGGCTTTACGGCCATTCTGAATCTACCTCAACGCGGCGCAGCGCAGCGCAGCCTTAATCAATATCCTTGCCACTGCGCTTGGAAAAACGCACTTGCCGGCCGTCCTCTGTCCGGCGCAGTCCGACGCGGGTCGGCTCGCCAGTATGGGGGCAGACCAGCATCACGTTTGAAATGTCAATCGGCGCCTCAAACTCGATGACGCCGCCCTGCGCCGGAGCGCGGCCGCCCGACGGCCGGGGGCGCTGGTGTTTCTTGACGACGTTCACGCCCGCAACCACCAGGCGCTTTTCGCGCGGGAGGACGCGCTGGACGGCGCCACGCACGCCGCGGTCGTTCCCTGCAATCACCTCGACCTGATCGCCAACTTTGATATGCATCTTGACTTTCCTATAGCACCTCAGGCGCCAGCGACATGATCCGGCTAAAGCCCCGCTCGCGCAGCTCGCGGGCCACCGGCCCAAACACGCGCGTGCCAACTGGGTTCTTGCCTTCTGCGTCGAGCACGACGGCCGCGTTGTCGTCAAAGCCGATGTAACTGCCATCCTCGCGCCGGTACTCTTTCTTGGTGCGCACAATGACGGCGCGCACCACGGCGCTCTTCTTCACGGTGGCGTTGGGCGTCGCCTTCTTCACGGTGGCAACCACGACGTCGCCGACGCCGCCAAACTTACGGCCGGTGCCGCCCACAACCTGGATCACCAGAAGCTCTCTGGCGCCCGAGTTGTCCGCCACTTTCAAACGCGTTTCTTGCTGGATCATCGCTTGCGCCTCGGCCTACTGCGCCCGCTCCAGAATGGAGATGATGGCCCAGCGCTTATCGCGGCTGATCGGCCGCGACTCAATGATCTCGACCCGGTCACCCAGCTGGCACTCGTTCTTTTCGTCGTGTGCTTTGTACTTCTTGACCAACTTGATGGCCTTACCGTAAAGCTTGTGCCGCTTGGCGGTGGCTACCTCGACGATCACGGTCTTGTCCATCTTATCGCTGGTCACGACGCCGATCAGGCGCTTGCGTTGCTCTCTCATCTTACTTACCTCAATAACCCGGCCTGTGGCGAGCGGCTCTTGCGCCGGCCGGCGCGCTTTTTCCTGTTTAAGTCCACGCTGGCGCCGGCAATTTCCTTATCATCCGCCCCAAGAAAGCTGACCTGCCAGGCGCTCTCCTCATAATTGAAGCGGGCGTCGGCGCGCCAATCCACGCCCGCCAGTTGGTCGGCGAGCGTGGGTTCGGCCGCGGCGGCCGCGATAGCCAGGCGGCGCAGTTGGAGAACCGTCTCCAACTGGGCGATCTCGCGCCGTACCTTGCGCACGCGGGAGACATCCTCCAGACGAGCTGACGCCTGCTGGAAACGCAGGTTAAACAACTCTTCGCGGGAGTTCTCCAACATTTCGGCCAGCTTTTGATCGCTGGTCTCGTTTAGCTTGACAATGCTAGCCATTACAGCATTCCTTCGCGCGAGACAACCTGGGTCTTAATCGGCAGCTTGTAGCTGGCCATCTCCAGCGCCTCGCGGGCGATTTCGTCGGGCACGCCGCCGATCTCAAACATGATCCGGCCGGGCTTGACAACGGCGACCCAGTGATCCACCGAGCCCTTTCCCTTGCCCATGCGGGTCTCGGCCGGCTTGGCCGTGACCGGCTTGTCGGGAAAGATGCGGATCCAATACCGGCCGCGGCGGCGCATATGGCGCACCATGGCGCGGCGCACCGCCTCAATCTGGCGGCTGGTGATCCAGCCCGGCTCAAGCGCCTGGAGGCCGAATTCGCCCTGGCTAGACAACTCGGTGCCGCCTTTGGCCATGCCCCGCATGCGGCCGCGGAATTGCTTCAAGTATTTGCGGCGCTTTGGCATCAACATGATCGCTGCTCCAAATCAATTAATCGCTGATGTAGACGTCGGTCGCTTCGACCTTCTGGGGCAAAACTTCGCCCTTATAAATCCAAACTTTGACGCCGATCCGGCCGAAGGTCGTCAGCGCCTCATGAAAGCCATAATCAATGTTGGCCCGGATGGTGCTGCGCGGGACGCGTCCCTCAGACACCATGTCCTCCCGGGCCATCTCTGAGCCGCCCAGCCGGCCGGCTACCTCGATGCGGATGCCTTGCGCCCCCTGGCGCATGGCCTGCAACACGGCCCGCTTCATCGCCCTGTTGTGGGAAATACGCCGATCTAGCTGGCTGGCGACGTTTTCCGCGACCAACTGGGCCGACAGGTCGGGCTGGGTGATCTCCTCCACGTCCAGCTTCACTTCCTTGTCGGTCAAGTTGCGGATCTTACTGCGCAATTCCTTGACGTTGGTCCCTTTCCGGCCGATGACGATGCCTGGCTTGGAGGTCCAAACGACGACCTGAACCTGGTTTGGAAAGCGCTCGATTTCGACGTTGGCGATGCCGGCCCGCGGCAATTCGTCGGCCACGGTCTGGCGGATGGCGAAATCCTCGTGCAGCAGCTCGCGATAGCGGTCGCCCTCGGCGTACCAACGGGCGTTCCAGTCACGGATGCTCTTCAGCCGAAAGCCAACGGGGTGTACTTTGCGTCCCACGCTCGATTCTCCTTACTCGTATTCCACAATTTCGCGCTCGGTCAGGACAACGGTGATGTGCGCTGACCGGCGCAGGATGGGCTTGAAGCGGCCGCGGGCGCCGAAGCGGCCGCCGTACGGCGCCAGCCGGTGCCGGGGGCCATCGTCGGCGTAGATCCGGTGCACAATCAGCTCATCAACCTCCAGCGCGTAGTTCTGGCTGGCGTTGGCGACGGCCGACTCGATTAACTTGTAAACCGGCTCGGCCGCCTTGTTGGGCATGAAGCGCAAGATGCTCAGCGCCGCTTCCGCGTCTTTGCCCCGCACCGCGTCAATCACCAGCCGCACCTTCTGCGGCGAGATCGGGATGTGTTTGGCGACCGCCCGAACTTCAAATGCCTCAGCCATGCTTACCTACGCCCTCCGCCTCCGCCTTTCCGCTCGCTCCTAGTGGAATGGGTGCGGAAGAGGCGCGTGGGGGCAAACTCGCCCAGCTTATGGCCAACCATGTTCTCCGTGATGTAAATGGGCACGTGGCGCCGGCCGTCGTGGACGGCGATGGTGTGGCCCACCATCTCGGGGAAGATCGTCGACATCCGCGACCAGGTGCGGATCATCTGCTTCGAGTTGGAGGCGTTCATGGACTCGAT
>JBOGUG010000409.1:0-2313 GCA_050696115.1 Promineifilaceae bacterium (SeqCode)
AACTTAACAAGCTGCTCGAAAAGAATCCCTACCTGTTCCGGGCCAAGAATATCACTACGGCCGCGGAGCTGATTGACGGCTTGTTGACGGCCTTCCTATCCTCGTCGGAAGAGAAGCTTTTTGGCGATTTCCTCGAAGCCCTGGCGCTCTTCATCGCCGAGCGGACCGTGGGCGGGCATAAGTCCTCTGCGCCGGGAATTGACTTGGAGTTCATCAATCGCAACGTGCATTATCTGGTCTCGATCAAGTCCGGTCCCCGCTGGGGAAACAGCTCACAACACGCCAAGTTAGCCCAAGACCTGCAAGATGCGGTGGGCAGAATCAAGCAGCAAAGGCGCGACGCAAACGTTCAGCCGGTGCTTGGAATTTGTTACGGGAAGAGCAAGAGTAGTTACACGCGGGGATATTTGAGGGTGGCCGGCCAGAGCTTCTGGTACCTGATCAGCGAGGATGGAAACCTCTACACGGACATCATCGAGCCGATTGGTTATCGCGCCAAAGAGCACAACGAACTTTTCGAACAAGAGAAAGGCAGGCTGATAAATAGGCTGACGCTGTCGTTTCTGGAGGGATTCTGCGAACCGTCCGGAGCCATTGACTGGGTGAGGCTGGTCACGTTCAACAGCGGCAATCTGGCCGAGCCTTCATAGCTCCTCGGCCGGCCCGGCCGGCTGGTCGAAGCGCACCACTTCGCCGTGGACGTTGACGACGACCTTGAAGCCCAGCAGTCCCATCATGTCGCGCGCCTGGGCCGGCAGCCCTTGGGCGATAATGTGGTCAATGCTGATATTCCGCAGCGAGGCGTCAATGGCCGCCTTGGTGAACAGGTCGTCGCTGCCCAGGAAATTCATCGCCTGCTCGGTCGCCAGCTCCTGGTTGTCCTCTAGTTGCGCCACCATGACGGCCAGCACCTGGCGGTCAACGCTTTCGGCGTCAATGTGGCGCAAGAAGCCGGCGTCGTCCACCACATAGTGCGCCTGGCCGCCGACCTGGGCCACCCCGGCCGGGTTGTCGGCCTCATCAAAGACCAGGCCCTCAAACAGCGCCCGTTCAGCCATGCCGGTCGTTCTCCCTTACCTTTCGCTCAGAATGGCGGCCCAAATGTGGCACAGCTTGGCGCTTGGGGCAAAATAGGCCCTCGTGCCGGGGCAACCCGTGCTATAATTTTTCATTTGGTTGGCATCAAGTTGTCAGTTGCGCCCTAAGGAGCGCGGGAAGAGGCATTGTTCAGACCGCTGGATTGGGTACTGGGGCTATTTTCGCTCGACATCGGCATTGATCTGGGCACCGCCAACACGTTGGTCAGCCTGCGCGACCGGGGCATCGTCATCAACGAGCCCTCCTGGGTGGCGATCAACAAGCGCACCCGCCGGCCGCTGGCCATCGGCTCAGAGGCGCGCGAGATGGTCGGCCGGACGCCGGCCGACATCGTCGCCATCCGGCCGCTGCGCGATGGGGTGATCTCCGAGTTCGAGATCACCGAGGCGATGCTCAAATATTTCATTGACAAGGCCCACGAGCAGATGTTGGTGCCCTTTCCCCGGCCGCGGGTGGTGGTCGGCGTGCCCAGCGGCGTGACCGAGGTCGAGAAGCGGGCCGTTTACGACGCGGCCATCTCGGCCGGCGCCCGCGAGGCCTATCTGATCGAGGAGCCGATGGCGGCCGCCATCGGGGCCGGGCTGCCGATTATTGAATCGCGTGGTAGCATGATTGTGGACATCGGCGGCGGCACGACCGAGGTGGCCGTCTTCGCCATGGGCGGCATTGTGGTCAGCCGCTCGATTCGCGTGGCCGGCGACGAGATGGACGAGGACATCATGGCCTACACGCGCAACAAGTACAACCTGCTGATCGGCGAGCGCATGGCCGAGCGGGCCAAGATCGCCATCGGCTCGGCCTTCCCGCTGCCGGAAGAGCGCACCATGACCCTGCGTGGCCGGAACCTGATCAACGGCCTGCCCCAATCGGTGGACATCAGCTCCATCGAGCTGCGTGAGGCGATGGCCCCCTCGATTAACGTCATCGTGGACACGGTCAAGGACTCGCTGGACGACACGCCGCCAGAGCTGGTGGCCGACCTAATGGAAACCGGCATTTGCCTGGCCGGGGGCGGGGCCCAGATCAAGGGGCTGGCCGAGCGCATCGAGGACGTGGTCAAGATACGCGTCTGGATCGCCGAGGAGTCCATGACCTGCGTCGCCCGCGGCGCAGGCCGGGTGCTGGAAGATCTGGACAATTACAAGCGCGTCCTGGTCGGGCTGGACCGCGGCAGCACGAGCCACTAATGAACCCCCTCCCCAACCCCTCCCCCGC
>JBOGUG010000410.1:0-11832 GCA_050696115.1 Promineifilaceae bacterium (SeqCode)
AGATCGTCGCCACCAAGGACGACACCACCTTGGTGGACGGCGCAGGCGAGGAAGGCCAGATCAAGGGCCGAGTCGAGCAGATCAAGGTCGAGATTGACCGCAGCACCTCCGATTACGACAAGGAGAAGCTCCAGGAGCGCCTAGCCAAGCTGGCCGGCGGCGTGGCCATCATCCGCGTCGGCGCCGCCACCGAGGTCGAGCTTAAGGAAAAGAAGCATCGCGTGGAGGATGCCTTGAGCGCCACCCGCGCGGCCGTCGAGGAGGGCATCGTCCCTGGCGGCGGCGTGGCCCTGTTGAACGCGCTGCCCGCGCTGGACAAGGTTGACGTCGACGGCGAGGACGCCCGAACGGGCGTCAATATCCTGCGCAAAGCGCTCGAGGCGCCGATGCGCAAGATCGCCGAGAACGCCGGCAAGAACGGCGACGTTATCATCCAGAACGTGCGCGCCGAGCAGAAGCGCAGCAAGGACAAGAACGTCGGCTACGACGTCCTCACCAGCGACTACGTCAACATGATCAAGGCCGGCATCATTGACCCGGCCAAGGTCACCCGCGGCGCGTTGGAAAACGCGGCCAGCATCGCCGCCATGATCCTGACGACCGAAGCGTTGATCACAGACCTGCCGGAGAAGGAAAAGGCCGGCATGCCCGGCGGAATGCCGCCCGGCGGCATGGACGACTTCTAGTCCCTGGGCCCTAATTGCCAAACCAGGCCCCGTTCGTCGCTGCGACCTACGGGGCCTTTTCTTTTTGGGCCACTCTCGCTACACTGATCGTAGCGTGCATAAGCCGCGCGGAGTGCCATGGGACAGTCGCTGATCGAAAAGATGCTGCCCAGCCTGGAGAAGCTGCCGCTGCCCCAGGAGACAGGGGCGAACGAGGTCGGCCGGGTGGCCTATCTGGTTGGCCTGGACAAGGCCGACGACTTTGGCGGCGATCCCAAGGTGTTGGCCGAGGCCATTCGCGCCTTCCAGAGCGGCCAGTCCCGCCCCTACCTCCAGGCCGGCGTCGCCTACGTCCTGCTGAAGGCCGCCCGCGAGGCCGACGGCCGCTACTCTTCCGAGGGGCTGGCGGCCGCCCTCACCTGGCTGGAGCGCGCCCAGGCGCTGGCGCCCGACCTGGTCGAGATCAACTTCATGGAGGCCTTGATCTACACCTACGCCGGCCGCTTCGAGGACGCCCGCACGGTGTTGGATTTCCTCCAGGAGCGCCACTCAGACAACTTTCGCCTGGCGGCGGCCGTGGTTGCCTACTGGCAGGAACAGGGCGAGGTGGAGCATACTCTGGACTGGTACCGGCGGGCCGAGGAGCGGGCCGACACGCCGCCGCAGCGGGTGCGCCTGCGCCGACGCCTGGCCGACTTTTACCAGCATCTCGGCCGGCACGCGGAGGCCCTCCCCCTCTACAAAGAGGCAACCCACTTCACCCAGGACGACCCATTCCTGTGGCACGCGCTCAGCCAGGCCCAGTGGGGCCTGGGTGACTTCTTCGAGGCGCGCCGCGCCAACCAGCGCGCCCTGCAGCTCCTCGACTTCCCCCAAGCGCGCCAGATGGAGCAAGAGCTGAAGAGCAAGCTAGGCAGCGGTGGCTTGACCGGCCGGCTCTTCGGCCGCGACTAGCTGCTAACGCTTGAGCTCGGCCAGGAAGGCAAGGGCGCGCCGCTGCACCTCCTCGGCCGCCAATCCCGTCGTATCCAGGTATAAGTCGCAATGGGCGCGGGCGTGGGCCAGCCGGCGGCGCTCCTCAGCCAGCTCGGCCGGGCCGAAGGAGACGCTCGGCCGGCGCGCCTGCAAGGCGCTCAGCTCGGCGTCGAGGTAGAGCAGCACGTCCGGCCGGCTGACCTGCTGCCACATGGCCGGCGCGTACGAATGTTCCTGGGCCACATGGCGCACCATAAAGCCGGCCTGGACCAGAGCGGCTGCCAGCGTGCTCTTGCCGGCCGCCGATGGCCCGACCAGCGCCACCCGCAGCGGCCGGATCATCTACAGCGGCAGCCGGCCGCTCAGGCGGCGGGCTTCGTCCGGCTGACGCTCCAGGGTCGCCATAGCCATCACGCTGATGTCGTCCTTCGGCCGGCCCTCCTCCAGAGCCAGCGCCTGGTCGAGCAAGGTATCGACCACCGGCCGCGGCGCCAGCAAACCCTGGGCAACCAGCGCTTCGACGGCCGCCAACACGTCCAGGCGCAGGGAGCCGTCGCCGCGGCCGGCGTGAAGCAGGCCATCGCTGAAGGCCACCACCAGCGTGCCCAGCTCCAGCGGGATCTCGCTGATCTGCGGCTTCACGTTGCGTTGCACGCCCACCAGGCTGGAGGGCGCGTCAATCAGGTAAACACCCCGGCCGGCGGTATGCACCACTACCGGGGCCGGGTTGTTGCGCGAGATGACGAAGGTGCGCGTGTGGGTGTCGGCCGACAGGATGTTCAGGCTGGCGCTGACCTTGCCGCCGCGGTAAGTGAACAGATAGTCGTGGGCGGCGCGGGCGGCCGCGCCATCGCGCACCCCTTCGGACAAAAGTTGGAGCGCCTTGCGGGCGACCACGTTGCTGACGGCCTTGGCCGGCCGGCCGCTGCGCTGCCCGTCGGCCAACACCAGCGACAGGCCGCCGTGCGGCCGCTCCACCATCTCCAGCGTGTCGCCGCTCTCGCTGGTAGCGTATTTGCCCACCTTGGCGACGGCGAATTGGACCTCCACCTCAGACCACTTCGAGCCTGGCCAGGCTGGCGACCAGCTTCTTGACCCCCAGGCCGCTGAAGGCGACCATCACCTCCTCGTCGGCGCCGACCAGCTTGCTCTCGATGACAGTGCCCTCGCCAAACTTGGCGTGGCGCACTTTTTGGCCAGTGCGGAACTGGGCTGCGGCCGCCGGCCGGCCTCGTTCGCTTTCCGGCTTGCCCCGGCCGGGAGCCTCCAGGCGCCGGCCGCCGTTGCCCCGCTCGACCATCGCAGGCGGCTCCCAGCTCCACGTGCTGGCCCGTTGGCGGCTCTTCTCTCGGCGCTGGCCCAACGGCGCGCCATCCAGCAGCTCGGCCGGCAGGTCGTACAGGAAGCGCGACGGCGTGCTGACCTCGGCTGAGCCATACAGGCTGCGGCGGAAGGTGTGCGACAGGAACAGGCGCTCCTCGGCCCGGGTAATGCCGACGTAAAACAGACGCCGCTCCTCCGCCAATTCTTCGGCGTCGTCCAGCGAGCGGCTGTGGGGTAGCACGCCTTCTTCCAGCCCGACGATGAAGACGACAGGGAACTCAAGCCCCTTGGCCGCGTGCAGCGTGAGCAAGGTGGGCGCGTCGGCCTGGGCCTCAAGGTCGTCCACGTCTGAGACCAGCGCCACCTGTTCCAGAAAGGCATCCAGGTCCAGGCCGGAGAATTCCTGGGCCACGCCGCGCAGCTCTAGCACGTTGGCCCAGCGGTCGGCCCCTTCCTCGGTGCCATCGTCAATGTAGGCTCGGTAGCCCACGGCGTCAATGATTGTGTCGAGCAGGTCGGCCGCGCTCAACTGCGGCCGCAGCGCCAGCCAATTCGCCAGCCCTTGGCCCAAGGCCAGCAGGCCGTGCAGCGGCCGGCCGCCGAAGGGGTGGCGCACGTCCGGGTCCGCCGCCAGTTGCAGCACGGCCTCGCCTGGCCGCCAGCCGTTGCGCTCCGCCCACAAATTCAGAGCTTGCAGCGTCTTTGGCCCAACCCCGCGTGGCGGCGTATTGACCACCCGGTTGAAGCTGACCGTGTCGGCCGGGTTCAGCGCCAGCCGCAGGTAGGCGATCAGGTCTTTGACCTCGCGCCGGCCGTAGAAGCGGGTCGCGCCCACCAGCTTGTAGGGCATGCCGTGGCGCAGGAAGGCCTCTTCCAGCACGCGGGATTGGGCGTTGGTGCGGTACATGACGGCGCAGCCGCCGGCCGGCACGCCCTGCAGCATCAGGTTCTGGATGGTCGCCACCACCATCTCGGCCTCTTCAGTCTCGTTGTAGGCTTCGCGTACGGTGATCTTCAGGCCGCCCTGGCGCTCGGTGTACAGCTCCTTGTCCACCCGGTCGCGGTTTTGGCGAATGACCGCCTTGGCCGCGTCGAGGATGATCTGGCTGGAGCGGTAGTTCTGCTCGAGCAGGATAAGCTCGGCCTCGGGGTAATCCTTGCTAAAGCGGTTGATGTTGCGGAAGTCGGCCCCGCGCCACTTGTAGATGGACTGGTCGGCGTCGCCGACGGCGAACAGGTTGCGCCGCACGGCCGCCAGGCGTTCCAACAGCGCGTATTGGGCCGTGTTGGTGTCCTGGAACTCGTCCACCAGAATGTGGGCGAACTTCTCCTGGTAGCGGGCCAACACCTCCGGCGCGTTGTCGAACAGGAAGACCGTGTTCAGCAGCAAGTCGTCAAAGTCCATGGCGTTATTGGCCGCCAGCAGCGCCTGGTAGCGGCCGTAAACCCGGCGGGTGACTTCGGAAATGTAGTTGGAGGCGGCGTACATATCGGCCGTGATCAGCTCGTTCTTGGCCGCGCCAATGTAGGCCAGCATCCGGCCGGGCGGGAACCTCTTGTCGTCCAGGTTGAGTTCGGCCACGGCTTGCTTGGCCAGTTGGCGCTGGTCGTCGGTGTCAAAGATGACGAAATTGCCGTCGTAGCCCTCCAGCCATTCGCTCTCGCGGCGCAGGATGCGCACGCAGGTGGCGTGGAAGGTGCCCATAGTCAGGCCGCGCGGCTCGCCGTCGAGCAGCGACTGGATTCGCGAGCGCATCTCGCGGGCCGCCTTGTTGGTGAAGGTAACGGCCAGGATGTGCCAGGGGGCTACGCCGACCTCCTGAATCAGATAGGCGACGCGGTGGGTGAGGACGCGGGTCTTGCCGCTGCCCGGCCCGGCGATGACCAGCACCGGCCCCGGCCCGGCCGTGACCGCTTGGCGTTGGGCGGGGTTGAGTTCGTTGAGCAAGGACATGAGGCGATTATAGTCGCTGTGGCCGGCGGCCGGTACCCGCCGTTGACGCCGGCCGGCGCCTCTGCTAAAATTCCTCGGCCGTTGGCCCATTCGTCTAGCGGCCCAGGACGCGGCCCTCTCAAGGCCGAAACACGGGTTCGAGTCCCGTATGGGCCACCTCCAGAGGCTTCGCCAGTCGAAGCCTCTTTTTGTCCCTATGACAAAGGCGGCCGGCGGGGTTATGCTTGGCGCCAAGCATGAGCATTCAGAGCCGGCCGGAACTCTTGCCCAGCCACCGCGGCCGATATCGCAGCATCCTGTGGTTCTTTGGCCGGGGCGTGGCCCATCTGGTCTTTTGGGACCTGCTGCTCGGCCGGCTCTTCAAGCGCGCCGTGCGCCGCAGCCGGCCGCAGCGCCTGCGCCGCCTGTCGCGTCGCTTCCGCGAATTGGCCGTCGAGATGGGCGGCGTCATGATCAAGCTGGGCCAGTTTCTAAGCGCCCGGGTGGATGTCCTGCCACGCGAAGTGACCGAGGAGCTGGCCGGGCTCCAGGACGAGGTGCCGGCCGCGCCGCTGGCTGACGTCGAGGCTGTGCTGGAGGCCGAATTCGGCCGGCCGGAGAGCCACTTCACCTACTTCGAGCCCGAACCGATGGCGGCCGCCTCGCTGGGCCAGGCCCACCGCGCTCGGCTGGCCGCAGCCGGCGACGGCCGCCAGCCGGCCGAGGTCATCGTCAAAGTCCAGCGGCCGGAGATCGAAGGGCTGGTGCAGACTGACCTGGCCGCGCTGCGGGTGGTGGCCCGCTGGATGATGCGCTACCGGCCCATCCGCCGCCGGGCTGACGTGCCAGCCCTGATGGAGCAGTTCGCCGGCACGCTGTACGAGGAGTTGGATTACGAGCTGGAGGCGGCCAACGCCGAGCGCTTCGCTGAGATGTTCGCCGGCCAGCAGGGGGTGCGCATACCGCGCGTCTACCGCGACCACAGCACGGCCCGCGTGCTGGTGCTGGAGGACGTCAGCGGCATCAAAATCACCGACCTGAACGCCCTGGACGCGGCCGGCGTTGACCGGCGCCAGGTGGCCGAACGCCTGCTTGACCTCTATTTCCAGCAGATTTTTAAGGAAGGCTTTTTCCACGCCGACCCCCATCCGGGCAACCTGTTCGTGCTGCCACGGCCGGCCAAGAGCGCCAACGGCCGGCCGGGCGGGGCCGACGGCGCGCCGCCGGAAGAGGCGCCCAGCCCCGATTCGCGGCCGTTTGACATCAGCTTCGTGGACTTCGGCATGGCCGGCCGGATTGAGGAGCTGATGGGCAGCAATTTGCGGCGCGTCCTGGTCAGCATCAGCGAGCGAGACGCCAAAGGGCTGACCGATGCCTACAACGACCTGGGCTTCTTCCTGCCGGGGGCCGATCTGGAGCGCATCAGCCAGGCGCAGGAGCGGGTGCTAAACCAGATCTGGGGCCGCAACCTGATGGAGCTGAGCCGGCCGGACCCGGAGCTGGTGCAAGACATCGGCCGCGAGTTTCGCGACGTCCTGTTCGAGTTTCCTTTTCAGGTGCCGGTGGACTTCATCTTTCTCGGCCGGACGTTAGGGCTGCTCTCCGGCCTGGCGTCATTGCTCGATCCGGATATCAATCCCTGGCGGCTGGCGGAACGTTACGGCCGGGAGATGGTCGCGCGGCGAGAACGCTGGCAGATGAGCCGCGAAGCCATCGGCCATTACCTGCGGCAGGCGCTGCTGTTGCCCGCCCAGGCGCAGCGGGTGCTGGAGGCGGCCGAGCAGGGCCGGCTGCGGCTGCAATTGGCGCCCGACCGGGCTACCCAGCGCCGCATGGAACGGATTGAGCGCCATCTGGGCCGGCCGAACTGGAGCGTGCTGGCGGCCGCGCTGGTCCTGGCGGGGACCTTCCTGTACGTCAACGGGGAGGGGCTGCTGGCCGGCCTGGCCTGGCTGGCCGGCGCGTTCTTCATCGCCCTCAGCCTGGCCCGGGCCGAGTAAGGGGCCTTTACCCGGCCGCCGGGGCGGGGCAGGCACGGGGGCCCGCCCCTACTCCTATTGCGCTGGTTGCCAAGCTGCGCTAGACTAGATGACATAATCGCTGTTGTAGTGCCACAACCGAATCACCATGGGCGAGTTCAAATTCGAAGCCTGGCCGACCGAATTCCATCGCATCACGCAACATTTCGGCGTCAATCCCCATAACTACGCCCAGTTCGGCCTCCCCGGCCATGACGGCATTGACATCCGCGCCCATAGCGGCAGCCAGATCTTTTGTGTCGCTCCCGGCCGGGTCAGCCAGGTCTACCGTTCGGCCTGGGGCCATAATTACGGCATCCACGTGCGGGTGGATCACCAGGACGGTTACCAGACCATCTACGGCCACCTGCAACGGCCGCTGGTGGAGGAAGGCCAGGAGGTGGCGACCGGGGGCGTGCTCGGCCTGGCCGACGACACGGGCAACAGCTTTGGCAGCCACCTGCATCTGGGCCTGAAGCGCCCCGGCGCGAACAACGGCTGGCCGCACGACCTGATTGATCCCACTCCCTTTCTGTTGCCGTTGCTGGGCTGGATCGAGCCGGCCGGCCCATTCATTGAGGGCTGGCTGTTGAGCGACACGCTCTTCAGCCGCGGCCGGCTGGGCCAGGTCAACGTCGGCGGCGCCACGCTGTATGTCAATCCGGAGCGCAAGGTGAGCGTGCCCGGCGGCACGATGGTCATCCTGGAGAGGGAGCAGGCGCCTTTTGCGCGCGTCAAGGCGCCGCTGGCGGCCGTCGGCCTGGACGCCGAAGCGCCGCCGACGCCAGCCCCAGAGCCGCCGGCCATTGTTTCCACGGTGGAAGGCTGGGCCTGGCGCCATTACCTGACGGTTGTCAACACGCAGGCCATCGTCGGCGCCCAGGGGGTCAACGTGCGCGCCGGCCCAGAGCGCGAAGCGGCCAACATCGGCATCGTCAAGGCGGGCAGCACCCTCAGCCTGACCGGGGCGATCCAGGGCCATTACGCGCCGGTGCGCGCCCGGCGCAACGACTTTCTGGAGCCGGTGGCGCTGCCTAAGCCGCCGCCAGATCCAAGCGCGGTGCCGCCGGCCGAGGGGCTGTGGGGCTGGGCATTGAGCCAATACCTGAGCCCGCTGCCGGGCCGGCAGGCGCTGGCTTCGCGCATGGGCGTCAACTTGCGCAGCAAGCCAGACCCTTCGGGGCTGACGATCGGCCTGGTCAAGGCGTTCGCCACCGTTAGCATCGCCGGCCGCGACAAGAGCGGTTACACGCCCATCCTGGTGCGGCGCGAAGAGGTGCTTAACGCGGCTGAGCCGACGACTTCAATTGAGATGCCTGATCCCCTAAACGGCGAAGCGGCGGCCGAGCCGCTGCGCCAGCCCGACGCCGACTCGACCCCTGGCTGGGTCTTCAGCAACGGCCTGGTACCCGACGGCGGCCGGTTTAAGGTCGGCTATCAGGGCAGCAACCTGCGCGCCGCCCCGCGGCGCGACGCCCAACAGCTGGGCTTCATCCCGCCCTGGTCATACGTGAGCGTCACCGGCCCGGCGCAAGGCGAGTACACGCCGGTGCGGGTGAGCGACGAGGCGCTACAGGCGGCCGGGCCGGAACGGGCAGACCTCTACCTGGACGGGGCGGTTCTGGGCGGGGCGCGCATTGGGCTGCATGCCTCAATGGACATAGACATCAGCCCGGCCGAACATGACGAATTCGCCCAACTGCGGCCAGGGCTGATCAAGGTCCTCTCCTACCACAACCCAGCCGACGTGGCCCGGCTGGCGGCCGCCCACCCGGACGCCCACTGGATCATCCGCGCCTACCTGCCTTTCGGCGAGCGGCCGGTCAGCCCGGACGAGTTCATCAGCCAGACGATCATCCAAACGCGGCGGATTCTGGCCCCCTTGCGCGGCCGGCAGGTGGTCATCGAGCTGCACAACGAGCCAAACACGGCCGCCGGGGGGCTGGGTAGCGCCTGGTCGGACGGCCGGGACTTCGCCGCCTGGTGGTGCGAGCTGCTGGCCAAGTATCGGCGCGCCCTGCCGGGCATGGCGTTCATTTATCCCGGCCTGTCACCTGGCAGTACTGTCACCGGAGTGAAGCTGGATCACATCCGTTTCCTGGAGGAGAGCCGGCCGGCTGTGGAAGGAGCCGACGGCCTGGGCCTGCACCTGTACTGGTCGCCAGTGGCGCCGATGGCGGCGGCGCTGGCGACGTTGGACGACGTGATCGCCCGCTTCCGCTCGCGGCCGGTATGGGTCAGCGAGGCGGCCCGCCGCCACGGGCTGGCCGGGCCGCTGCAAATGGCGCGCGAGTATTTGCGTTTCTGGGGCGCGCTCCAAGAGCGGCCGGTGGTGCGCGGGGTGGCCTTTTTCGTCGCCTCCGCCCGCGACCCTAAGCTGGCCGATCAGGTCTGGCTGGGAAAGGGCATCGGCCGGATTATCGGCAAGCGCTAGGCCGGCCCGGGCGCTCGGCCGGGATCAGGCCAGGCCGACCAGGGCCTTGAAGCGCGGATCGGCGTGCAACGACTCTAAGTCGGGGTCGCGCCGGGCCCATTCGAGCGTTACCTGACGCTTCTCCAAGGCCACCCGCAGCAGGGCCAGCGCCGGCTCGGCATTGCCGGCCATCGCCTCTAGGCAACAACGGTTGTACTCGCTCTCCTGGGCCAGCAGGCCGCGGGCCACCTGCATGTGCTCCTCGTAGGCCTCATGCTGGCCCAAGCGCCGGTAAAGGCCGGCCAATGAGCCGCGCGACATGCCGTCGTCCGGGTTCAACTCAACTGCCTTCAGGTAGGCGACCAGCGCCTGCTCGCTGCGGCCGGCGGCGTTAAAGGCGTCGCCCAGGTTGGCGAAGGCGGTCGCGTTGGCTGGCTCCAAATGGGCCAGCCGGCGAAAGGCGGCGATGGCCTTGTCGAATTCGCCCTTGTGGCCGTAAACGGCGCCCAGGCCGAGCAGGATGGCCGGCTCATCCGGCTCCAGCGCGGCCGCCCGCTGGTAGGCGCGCAGGGCTTCGTCCGTCCGGCCGAGATCGCTGTACACGTCGCCGAGTCCCCGCTGGGCGGCCGCCTCGCTGTCCTTCAGGCGGGCGGCCCGCTCGTAGGCGCTCAGGGCGTCGAATGGCCGCTTCAGCGAGCGGTAGACGTTGCCCAGGCCGACGTGGGGCGCGGCGTAGCGCGGGTGCAGGCGCACGGCGCGCTGGTAGGCGGCGATGGCCTCGTCCAGCCGGCCGAGCGTGTGCAAGATGTCCCCCAGGCCGGCGCGCGGGCCGGGGTCCTTGGGGTCAAGGCTGATGGCCTTCTGGTAGGCGGCCAACGCCTCCTCCTGGCGGCCAAGCCGGGCGTACAGCCGGCCGAGGCCGGTGTGGGCCGGGGCGTGGTCGGGACTTTGGGCCAGGGCCTGTTGGTAGGCGGCGACCGCTTCGGCATCCCGGCCGCTGCGGGCGTGCACGTCGCCCATGCCGGCCAGAGCCGTCAGGTTTTGTGGCTCCAAAGCCAGGGCGCTCTCAAAGGCGGCGGCCGCCTCCTCGACTTCGCCGCGCTGCAGGTGCGCCGTGCCCAGGCCGCCCAGGATGCGGGCGTTCTGGGGAGCGAGGGAGTAGGCGTGCTTGTAGGCTTCCAAGGCTTCGTCGAGCCGGCCGGAGCGCAGATAGAGTTGGCCCAAATGGTCGTAGGTTGCCAGGTCGTCGGGAGCCAGCTCCAGCGCCCGGCGGTAGGCGTGGATAGCGTCCTGGGAATGGCCGGTGTCGGCATAGACGCGGCCGGCGCCGGAGTAGGGCGCGGCGTAATTTTGCTGGCGCTCTAAGGCCTGCTCGTAGGCGCGCAAGGCGTCGTAGTTGCGGCCCATGTCGCGCTGCAAGTTGCCCATGTGGTAGTAGGCCTGGGCGTAATCAGGATCGAGCTTGAGCGCCTGGCGGTAAGCCGACATGGCCTCTTCGAGCTGGCCCTGGGCGAAATAGGTGTTGCCCAGCCCGGTGTAGGTGGCCGGCCGCTCGCCGTCCAGATCCAGGGCCTGCTGGTAGGCGGCGCTGGCGTCGGCGGGCCGGCCGAGGGCGTTATAGGCGTCGCCCAGCGCCCCATAGAGCTCGGCGCCCTCCAGGCCCAGCTCCTGGGCCTGCTTGAGGGCGGCCAGCGCCGCCTGATTTTCGTTGAGCTCCAGGCAGATTTGGCCCAGGCGCAAATGGGCCAGGCGGTTGGCCGGGTCGAGCTCCAGGCTGCGGCGCAGGGCGGCGGCCGCTTCTTTGGAGCGGCCCTGCTGGGCGTAGACCAGGGCCGCGCCATAGTGGGCAGCAGGATGGCTCGGCTCGAGTTGGGCGGCCAGCTCAAAGGCGGCGGCGGCCTGTTCCGGCTTGTTCAGGCGGCGGAGAACGTCGCCTAGGCCGCGTTGGGCGCCGGCCGACTGGGGCTGGAGCTCGGCTGCCTGAAGGTAGGCCCGCTCAGCCTCGAAGGTGCGCTCCAGCGCCATGCAGGCATCGCCCAGGCCCAAATAGGTCTCCCAGTCCGCGCCGGCCAACCGGCTGGCGCGCTGGAAGACCTGCAAGGCGCGCTCGTAGTCGCCCTGGGCCAGGCAGGCCCGGCCGACGCCTTTGAGCGCCTGGACGTTGTTCTGGTCGAGGTTGAGGGCGCGCCAGAAGGCTGTCAGCGCCTTGCGCCCCTTGCCCAGGGCGACGTAGACGGCGCCCAGGCCGATGTGCGAGCGGGGCTGGTCGGGGTCGGCCTCGATGGCGCGCCGGAACGCGTCCTGGGCCTCGTGGGGCTCGTTCAGGGTCAGATAGAGGTCGCCCAGGCCGCTGTAGGCGGCCGCCTTGTCTTTCTCCTGGCTGATGGCGCCCTGGTAGGCGGCGATGGCCTCCGCATGCCGGCCGAGCGCCCGATAGACGTCGCCCAGGTCGGCCGGGCCAACGGCGGCCGGATCCAGCGCCAGGGCCTGCTCGTAGGCGTGCAG
>JBOGUG010000411.1:0-13947 GCA_050696115.1 Promineifilaceae bacterium (SeqCode)
CCCCACATGGGCGCTGGGCCACTGTTTCCGATCTTTGGCCTGTATTACTGGCTCATCTCGGCCGCCAGCGTCTACTTTGTCTGGAGCGCCAGGCGGCGCTGCGTGACCCAGACCACGCGCCGCCGCGTGAGCATGATTCTGGCCACATTCCTGGCTGCGCCGCTGTCCGTGTTTCCTTATCTCATCTTTAACAGCAACCCGGCCCTTAACGTGTCGGCGCCGATGTGGCTGCTGCTCATCGTTGGCAACCTGGTGGTCAGCATCATGTTTGCCCTGCTCACCTACTACATTGCCTACTTCGGCGCCACTTCTCCTGACCGCGTCGTGCGCGTGCGCCTCTTCAAGTTCATGGCCCGTGTGCCCTTGGCGGCCACCATTGTGCTCCTGGTGTTTATCGCCGTGGAGCGGGCGGGCAGCCTCCTTGGGCTGCGCCTGAGCACTGGCCTGGCGATCTCCATTGTGGCCGCCGTCATCCTGATTGAGTGGGCCATCCACGCCTTCAAACGGCCGCTGGAGCGCATCTTCCAGTTGACCGACGAACCCGAGGTACGCCGCATCCAGGAACTCAGCGAACGGCTACTGACAACCCGTGACCTGAATCAATATTTGGAAAGCGTCATGGTGGCCGTCTGCGAGGTGCTTCACACACCCACTGCATTTTTGGTCGGCTTCACCCCGGCCGGGCCGGAGCTAGAGGCCGTCGTCGGCCGGCTGGGCGAACTTGAGAATAACTGGCCGGTGTACGAGTGGCGCCAGCTTGGTGAGCGAGCCGACGGGCTGGGCGAAGAGCAGAGCCGGCCGGACCAACCGGGCTCGTTTTTCGTCTGGAACGACTTTTGGATCCGTTCCCTACACGGCCGACGCCGGGGCACTTTGGTGGGCATTTTGGGCGTGCAGGCGCGCGACCTCAAGGCGGACCTCAGCCCGGCCGAGGCACAGCTTTTCGAGCGCCTCGCCATCCTGGCGGCCGAAGCCCTCGAAGATCGTATGTTGCAGCAAGAGGTGTTTGCCGCCGTTGAGGGCCTGCTGCCAGCGGTGACTGCGGTTCAGTTGCGGCGCAGCGCGGCCGCCTTCGGCGGGACACCGGCGCTGACGGATCCGGCTGCGGCCGAGGGCTTGGTTACTGACCCGCAATTTAACCATATGGTCTGGGATGCCCTCAGCCACTATTGGGGCGGGCCAAAGCTCAGCGAAAGCCCTTTGCTACGGCTGAGCGTGGTTCAGAACGCGCTCGAAGCCCATGGCGGCAACGCCACCCGAGCGCTGCGCGACATCCTCACCCGGGCAGTGGAACAGCAGCGGCCGGAAGGCGAGCGCAACATGACAACTGCCGAGTGGATCCTGTACAACATCCTTGAGCTGAAATTCATACAGGGCCAGCGAGTGCGCGACGTCGCCCGCCGCCTGGCGATGAGTGAATCCGACCTTTACCGTAAACAGCGCGTGGCCATCGAGAACGTGGCCCAAACTATCTCCAACATGGAAGCCACGGCCGTGGCCAACCTCAACCACGACCGGCCGCCTTACTCTCCCTCGCACCCCTGATTACATCCCAGTTCCGGCCGCAATGACTAGCTCCCATTTCCACTATCGAGCTGGGGCGCTTTTCTGTGAAGAAACGCCCATTTCCGAGATCGCCCATCGGGTTGGCACGCCGATATACGTCTATAGCCAGGCTGAGCTCCTCGGTCGCGCAATTGAGGCGCAGCAGGCGGCCGCTGCGCTCTCTTCCGCCAGCCTGATATGCTTTGCCCTGAAGGCCAATGGAAACCCGGCGCTCCTTCGCATGCTGGCGGCCGCCGGGCTGGGCGCCGACGTCACCAGCCAGGGTGAGCTATTTTTGGCACGGCACGCCAGCATTCCGCCGGAAAAAATAGTCTTTTCAGGTGTAGGCAAGACGCCGGCCGAGATACGCACTGCCCTGGAATCGGGCATCAAGGCGCTGCACGTGGAATCCGCCGACGAGCTCGACGCCATTGGCGAGATCGCGGCCGCACGAGGACGGTCGGCGCCCATCAGCATCCGCGTGAATCCAGACATTACGGTCTCGACCCATCCTCACATCGGCACCGGCGCCAGGGCGCACAAATTCGGCATCCAAATTTCCGAGGTCTTGGCGCTGCTCGACCGGGCGGAACGCCACCCCTGCCTGCAACCGGTCGGGCTGGCGGTGCACATTGGCTCGCAGATCACCGACCTGGCGTCGTTCCAGTCGGCCGCCCACGCACTCGTCGCCCTGGCGCGCGAGGCGGCTGCACGCGGGGTTGCGCTGGCCTACCTTGACGTGGGTGGTGGGCTGGCTGTTGCCTATGCGAAAGAAATGGCGCCGACACTCGCGGATTGGATTTCAGCCGCCGGCGCCCCTATCGCCCAGGCCGGTTTTGACCTTGTGTTAGAACCCGGCCGCTCGCTCGTCGCTGCGGCCGGCTGCCTGGTCACGACCGTCCTCTACGCCAAGGAACAGGGTGGCAAGCGCTTTGTCATCACCGACGCCGGCATGACAGACCTTCTCCGTCCAGCGCTGTACGGCGCCTACCACGCCGTCTGGCCGGTGCGCCAGCGCACCGGACGGCTGCGGCCGGTTGACGTGGTTGGACCGGTGTGTGAAAGCAGCGACGTGCTGGCCAGCCAGAGAGAACTGCCTGAATTGAGCCGCAATGACCTGCTTGCGGTCATGGACGTCGGGGCGTATGGCTACGCCATGAGCTCGAACTACAATGGCCGCCTCCGGCCGGCTGAGGTCCTGGTCAGCGGCACGAGCTGGCGGCCGATTCGTCAGCGCCAGCAGTTGGAGGAACTGTTGGCCGGCTGCTCCCCCTGACCCACAAAGCCGCACCAGTGGCCTCATCTCACTATGCGAAATAGCGCAGTCGGCCGCCGGGCCAACCCTAGCTGGTTGCCCTATCTGGCCCTAGGCGTGGGCGTCCTCGCCCTGGGCTTCTCGGCGATTCTCGTCAGCTGGGCGGCCGCCCCCGGCGCGGTCACCGGCTTCTATCGCATGCTGGTCGCCGTGCTCGTCCTCGCTTTCCCGCTTCAGCGCCGCTTGCGCCGCACCGGGCCCGTTCCCGGCCGCGAGCTGCTTATTGCTTGCGTCGCCGGCCTGCTTTTTGCCGGCGACCTGATCTTTTGGAACAGTGGCGTCCTGATTAGCGGCGCTGTCAATCCGACGCTAATGGGCAATACTGCCCCGGTCTGGGTGGCGCTGGGCGCCTGGCTCTTCTTCCGGGAAAGGCTAAATGGCTTGTTCTGGGCCGGTCTGGCCTTGGCCCTGATGGGCGCGGCCGCAATCCTCGGCCAGGACGCCCGCCAGGGTTTTGAGGTGGGCTTGGGCAGCCTGTTCGGGCTGGTTGCCGGCATCTTTTACGGCGGCTACTTCCTGGTTACCCAGCGCAGCCGGCGGGCGCTCGACGCCCTCACCGCTTTCTGGTTGGCAGCCGCCTCGGCCACCCTGGTCTGCCTGGCGGCCGCCCTCATTTTGCGGCAACCGCTCACCGGCTACGCCATGAGGACCTATCTAAGTTTCCTCGGCCTGGGATTGCTCGTTCAGGTGGTCGGCCAGTTCGCTTTCAGCTACGCTCTCGGCTACCTGCCGGCCACGCTCGTCTCCCCGGCCGGCTTAGGCCAACCAGTCGTCACGGCGCTGTTCGCCGCGCCCCTGTTGCACGAGAAAATCTCCCCACTGGAAATTGTGGCTGGCACGGCCGTGCTGATTGGCGTCTACGTTGTTCACCGCAGCCGGCAAATTGATGCTGCGGCCGCGCCGGCCGGCGCGCAAATGCCGGCCGAAGGCCGTTATCCGGGCACGTGATACGGCACGTCAATCACGACGATGTCTTCTTGCCCTCGCAGCCGCAGCCTGAGCAGATTCGCAGTCTGGTTGTGCAGGAGTTGGCCCAATGCCGACTCGGGCACAAATTCGGGCACGACGACCGTGACCAACTGGGTGGGAAACTCGACGTTGTTAACCTTGTCAATGTATTCGACCAACGCGCTCAAAATGTCGCGGTACTCATAGTCCAGTAGGATCAGTTGAATGCCGTTGGTGATGTCGGAAAAGCGCTGCCAGCGGCGCAGGATTCGCTCCTTTGTCGCCTCGTTGGTAATCACGCTGACGGCCCGCACATCGCCAGAAATACGCTTGGCGTAACGAAGCGCGCGCAGCGATCCGCGATGAATGTCCGCGATCGGAACAATGGCTACGTCGGCGATCTTGGACAACCGATCGGCCGTCAGCTCCGCGGTCGTCAACCCCTCAGCCACGCTGTCATAATGGCGGCTAATGGCCTGAAAGAGGATCACAAGCAATGGAATCGTCACCAAAATGATCCAGGCACCGTCCAGAAACTTGGTCGCCGCCAGAATGAGCAGCACGACTGCCGTCGTCACGCCGCCGATCAAATTGACCGCCCGCTTCCACCACCAGCCGTCTTCGTGGTGAATCGTCGTGACAAGCGTGCGCATTGTCTCGCCCGGCCGGAGGGCACGGATCTTGCCCATCAGCCGTACCATGCCGAATTGGGAGAGCGTGAAGCTCAGCATCACGCCCAGAGCATACAGGGGCAGCATCTGGATCTCGTCGGCCCGGAAAATGATCACCAGCAGCGCGGCCAGCAGCGACAGCGTCAGGATGCCGGCATTGAAGACCAGCCGATCGCCCCGGTTCTGCATCCAGCGCGGCGCGAAGCCGTCCTTAGCCAGCAGGCCGGTCAAGCGCGGAAAGCCCTGGTAGCCAGTGTTGGCGGCCAAGATCAAAATCATCATGGTGAAGACCTGGATCCAGCCATAGAGAAAGCCGTCGCCGGTCACCGTCCTGGTCAGTTGGGATAATGTGCTCTCGCCCTCATGAGGGATCAAGCGCAGGCTGGACGCCAGAAAAGTAATGCCCACAAATAGGGACATGGCGACGGCGGCCATCGCCACCATGGTGATGACCGCATTCCGGGCCACTGGCGGCTTAAAGGCCTGCGTGCCATTGCTGATGGCCTCGATGCCAGTCAAGGCCGTCGTGCCGGTGGCAAAGGCGCGCAGCACCGTCCAGACCAGCAGGACAGTCGTCACCGAGCGCATCGGCCGCATGGCCTCAGCCTCAGGCAGCGGCAGCGGATCGCCAAACAGGCCTATTTGCCGGCCAATGCCCCAAGATAGCATCACGAACATGCCGCCAATGAACGCGTAGGTCGGCAGGGCGAAAATGGTGCCACTTTCGCGGACGCCGCGCAGGTTGATCCAGGTGAGTATCAGGATCGCGGCCAGCGCCAACCAGACGCGCAAGTCGAATAACCCCGGCACGGCCGACGTGACCGCACGCATGCCGGCCGAGACCGAGACCGAAACCGTCAGGACGTAGTCTGCCAACAAGGCCGCGGCCGCAAACAGCGACGGCAGCCGGCCGAGGTTATCCTTTGTCACGGTGTAAGCGCCCCCGCCGTCCGGATAATGGAAGATGGTCTGCACGTAGCTGAAAACCACCATCAGCATCAGCCCGGCCACCGCCATGCCGATGGGCAGCGTGAGACCCAGGGCGCCGCTGCCCAGCAACAAGAGCACGCCCATGATCGCCTCGGTGGCATAAGCGTTGCTGCTGATGGTGTCGGAGGCAAAGATCGCCAACGCGCGCACTTTGTCCATGCGCTCGTGGATGTCGGCCCGGTTGGGGAACGGCTGCCCGAAAAGCAACCGCCTGAATGAGAAACCACGGGCCTCGCTAGCTTCGCTGATTTTGCGCGTCGTGGGGTAAGACATCAGGGCGCTCGCTCCGGCCGCTCCGGCCGCTCCGGCCGGCCAGCCGGAAGATTATATGCCATGCGCCACTGGGGGCAACCGGATTGACGGCCGGCGGCCAGGGGCATACAATGTGTATGTGAAAAATGTAACAATTGCTATAGGAGGCTAGGATGACCGCCTTCAACCCAGCAGTGGCTCAAGCTAGAAAGGGCCTACCCGACCCGCCCGGCCCAAATGGTCACTGGCTCTTCGGCACGACGCGCGAGTTCAAGGCCAATTCTTTGGCCTTTTTGCAGCAACTGGCGAGCGACCATGGTCCGGCCGTGCGCTTCCGTTTCTTCCTCAAGTACGTCGGCTACGTGTTCTGCCACCCGGAGCACAACAAACACATTCTGCAGGACAACAATCATAACTACACGAAGCTGCCGCACCCCACGTTCTTGCTGCTGGAACCCCTGCTCGGTAACGGGCTCTTGCTGAATGACGGCGACTCCTGGCTCAGCCAGCGCCGACTGATGCAGCCGGTCTTTCACCGGCGCCAGATTGCCGACTTCGGCCGCGTAATGAGCGAGGCCACCCTGCGCCTGCTGGAGGCTTGGGAGCAGGCGGCCGCCGCCGGCCAAGCGGTGGATATAGACAGGGCCATGATGCGCCTGACGCTGGAGATCGTCGGCCGGACGCTGTTCAGCATGGACCTGACTGGCGACGCCGAGCGCTTGGGCCAGACTTTTACGGATATCAACCACCAATTCGCCAAGATGACGACCCAGCCATTCTCCGTATACATGTTGCGGATGGCTTTCCTGCCGTCAATACGGCGCCTGCACCACAACCTCGGCCAGCTGAATGAAGTGGTGGAGCGAATCATCGCCGAGCGCCGCGGTCATGGGCGGCCGGCGGCCGGAAATGACCTGTTGGCAATGTTGATGGCAGCCTGCGACGCCGACACCGGCGAGAGGATGACAGACCAGCAGTTGCGCGACGAGGTGATGACCCTGCTCCTAGCGGGCCATGAAACCACGTCAAACGCGCTGACCTGGACACTTTTCCTGCTGTCGGAGCACCCCGATTGCCTCGCGCAGGCGCAGCAGGAACTCACTGAGGTGTTGGCCGGCCGCCCGCCGGCGTTTGCCGACCTACCAGACCTGCCATACACGCGGCAGGTTCTGGATGAAGCTTTGCGCCTCTATCCGCCGGCCTATGCCATAGCGCGCCACGCGGCCGGGGCCGACGAAGTCGGCGGCTATCGGGTGCCGGCGCTAGCAGCCGTAACCCTCAGCCCCTATCTAACCCACCGCCTGCCAGAATTCTGGCCTGAGCCGGAGCGCTTTGACCCCGGCCGCTTCCGGCCCGAGCAGGTGGCCGAACGGCCGCGCTACGCCTACATTCCGTTTGGCGGCGGGCCGCGCCAATGCATTGGGAAAGAGTTTGCCCTGACGGAGGCGCACCTGATCCTGGCGACGATCTTGCAGCGCTTTGCGCCCCGCCTCGCGCCGGGCCATCCGGTCGAAGTTGAGCCGCTCATCACCCTCCGGCCGCGCTTTGGCCTGCCCATGTTCTTGCAGCCGGCATAGGGCCGTCCGTGTGGCGCGGCCGGCTGGCTACAAAAGCGCTCGAAAGCTGTTAAAATCGGCCACTAATCTCCTGGCGAAAAATCCAGAGCGCAGAGGAGCAGCGCCGATGCCTGCCGACCACATCTTCTCCGGTTCAGCCCGCGAGCTAGACCCCGAACTCTGCCATCTCCTGGCGGCCGAAGATCGGCGCCAGGCAGAGAAGATCATCCTCATCGCCTCCGAGAGCCTGGCGCCAGACGTCGTGCGCGAGCTAATGGGCTCCCGCTTCGCCAACGTCTACGCAGAGGGCTATCCGCGGCCGGAAGGCCGCCAGTTGAGTCAGGAGGCCATTCTAGATCTCGACCTGGAGCTTGCCCACTACCGGCGCTACAGCGACCCACGCTATTACAAGGGGGTCGAGCTAGCCGACGTGCTCGAGGCGCTCGCTCGGCGGCGCGCGGCCGAGCTTTTTTCCGCCAACGGCGTGCCAGCCGACGATCTGTTTGTCAACGTCCAGCCCTTGAGCGGCTCGCCGGCTAATGCGGCCGTTTACCACGCCCTGCTCGACCACGGCGACACGTTGATGGGACTGGATCTGAACCACGGCGGCCACCTGACCCACGGCAGCAAGGTCAGCCGATCCGGGAAAGCCTACACGGCCGTGCCATACCAGGTTGACCTGGAAACCGAGCGCCTGGATTACGAAGCCATCGAGGCCCAGGCGATGGAGAGCGCCCCTAAGCTGATTATCTGCGGCTACACGGCCTATCCCTTTGTTGTCGATTGGGAACGCTTCCGCCAGATCGCCGACCGCTGTGGAGCCTATTTAATGGCCGATATCGCCCACATCTCGGGTATGGTTGTGGCGGGCGTCCATCCCAGCCCGATCGGCATTGCCGATGTGGTGACGACGACTACTCACAAGAGCCTCTGCGGACCGCGCGGCGCCATTATCTTGACCCACCGGCCGGACCTGGCTGCCAAGCTAGATAGGGCGGTGTTCCCCGGCGAGCAGGGCGGGCCCCATCTGAACACGATTGCCGCCATGGCAGCCGCCTTTCGCCTAGCGCATAGCGAGCAATTCAGGGAGCTGATGCAGCGCGTGGTCGAAAATGCCGCGCTGCTCGCGGCCGGGCTGGAAGCGCGTGGTCTGCGCATCGTCGGCGGCGGAACAGAAAACCACCTGTTGCTTTTGGATACCAAGGGCGTTAGCCGCCACGGCGTGCCGCTGAGCGGCGACATGGCCGCTCGAATCCTGGACGTGGCCGGGATCGTCACTAACCGGAACACGATTCCCGGCGACAAGAGCGCCTTCGCCGCCAGCGGGGTGCGAATCGGCACGGTGTGGATAAGCCAACTCGGATATGGCAAGCGCGAAATTGAGCTGCTGGCGGAGGCTATCGCCACAGTGCTACAAGGCTGCACCCCTTTCAGCTATCCTGCTTCCGGCGGCAAAGAGCAGTTGCGGGCCAAGGTTGATCCGGCCGCTCTGCGCCACGGCCGCGACTTGGTGCGCCAGCTAACCGACAATGAGCCCTTTCTTCCGCCAGGCGACAGCGTGGAAATTCGCGGCCCAGAGGCAGCCCAGTTCCTCAATGGCGCTTTGACCAGCGACGTGCTTGGCCTGGAGGTCGGCGCGACACAGGCCACTCAGATCCTCGGCCACCAGCTTGACGCGGCCGGAACATTGGAGCGCACGGCAGCCGATCGCTTCCTGCTTCGGCCGGAAGAGGGCCGGCTTGTGGCGCCCATCACGAATTGGCTGCGCGACCTGTCAGACGGCTACGTGTTGTTTGGCGACCCGGAGGCTAAACTGCAAGGGCCGGTGGCCGTCGCGCCGGTTCATAGCGGCCCGGGGGCTCGGGCCGTGGCCGGCGACCCGGTAGCGGCCGCCAAGCCCTATTTCGTTGGCCACGAACTTTTTGCTGCCGTGGCCGAGCCATTGCCCGCTTTCGAATGGCAGGAGCCGGCCGGGGGCGAGCTTCGGCGCACCCAGCTGTACGAGACACACCTGCAAATGGGCGCCCGCATGGCGCCCTTCGGCGGCTGGGAAATGCCGCTGTGGTATACCTCGGTGAGCGCGGAGCACATGGCCGTGCGCCAGTCGGCCGGCTTATTCGACGTCACCCATATGGGTGTGCTGGAGGCAAGCGGCCCACACGCGCTCGACTTCCTCAACCTTGTCACCACAAACGACGTGAGCACCTTAGCGGTCGGCCTCTCCCACTACACCTACCTCCTGCTTCCGGACGGCTCGGTCCTTGACGATTTGCTCGTCTACCGGCGCGGCTCGGAGCAGTTCATGTTGGTGGTCAACGCCGCCAACAACGCCAAGGCTTGGGCCTGGCTGAAGGCTGTCAATCAGGGCCAGGTCCTGATAGATCTTCGGCGGCCTTGGGCCCGTTCGCTGCATCCGGCCGGCCTGAAAGATCTGCGTGACCCGAAATGGGGCGACGCCTGCCGGGCTGACGTCGCCCTTCAAGGGCCGCGCTCAACTGACATATTGCTTGCGCTTGTGACCGACCCGCAGTTGGCCGGGCTAATCAAGGCGCTGACCTGGGCCGGCCTGTGCGAAGGGCGCGTTGCCGGCCTGGAGACGCTCATTTCGCGTACAGGCTACACGGGTGAGCGCGTCGCCTTCGAACTGTTCGTCCGGCCCGACCAGACCCCTGAGCTGTGGGCGGCGCTCATGGCGGCCGGCGAACCGTTCGGCCTCAAGGCGTGCGGCCTGGCTGCCCGCGACAGCACGCGCACCGAAGCCGGCTTGCCCCTCTATGGCCACGAGTTGGCCGGGCCACTTGGGCTAAATCCGGCCGAGGCCGGCTTTGCCAGCTTCGTTAAGCTGTGGAAGCCGTTCTTCACCGGCCGCGAGGCCTACATTAGCCAGGAGCGCGCCCGCAGCCGCAGCGTTGTGCGCTTTCGGATGAATGAAAAGGGCGTGCGCCGGCCGGAACTGGGCGATCCCGTGCTGGATCGGCGCGGCAAAGTCGTTGGCGCCGTCACAAGCTGCGCCCTGGACGGAGATGGCTTCCTTGCAGGCCAGGCCGTGGTTCCGGCCGAGATGGCCCAGTCGGGCACAGCCATCCTCATCTACCAGATGGGCGGCGGCCAGCGGCCGATTCGCTTTCCGGCCAATGTCGAACCTGGCGGCCGCCTGCCCGTGCCGGATGGCGCCACAATTTTGACGCGCTTCCCGGAGAGGAAAACGGCCTCAGGGGGTGAGGCCACAAAGAAAGGAGGGTAGCGGTGTGCGACGAGAGGTTCTGACTTGGTCCGACGTAGACAAGTTGATTGATTATCTGACGCCCCAGATCCACGGCCGCTACGACTCCATCGTGGTCGTCACCCGAGGCGGCCTCGTGCCGGCCGGTCTCCTGGCCGAAGCGCTGAATATCACCTATATCCTGACTGCGTCTGTGCGCTTTCCGGCCGATTTTCCCAGCATGCAGCTGGAAATGGTTGAACGCTACGCAGTGCCGGAGTTCATCCAGTTTCCGGACGACGAGCTGTTAGAGGGCCGCCGCGTGCTGGTGGTGGACGATGTCTGGACGCGCGGCCGGAACATCGTCACGGTCGCCAGCCAGGTAGACGCGGCCGGCGGCCGGCCTGACACCTGCGTGCTGCATTACAAGCCTGCCTCCTCCATGTACCCTGGCAGCACCCCGACCTATTACGCGGCCGTGACGGACGCTTACATCATCTACCCCTGGGAAATCGACCGCGGGCCGGAGATGTCAGGGGCCTGGAATTAGCGTCCGATTGGACGCCGCCCCCGAACTTGCCGATTTCGGCCCATTTTGCTAGGATTGGGCGCTTTGATCGCGCCAATGCAACCGGCGGTGACTGGGTCCCTGGCGGCGAGGGCCGTCGAACCGCGTCAGGTCCGGAAGGAAGCAGCGCTAAGGCGTTTCCTTCGGGCGCCCAGGATCACCTGGTGATCGTCGGTTACATTGGCATGATCGAGCCAAGCGTTTGAAGCCTCTCTCGCGGGCGGCCGCCCGCAACCCCCTGAGCATTTCGTGAGCCGCAACCCGACAAGAAGACTAAAGCGCCTCAGGCTAGTTTTGGCTGGAGTCGTCGTGCTGTGCCTGGCAACCGGCCTAATCTGGAGCAGCCAGGAGCGCATCACGGTCTACGCGGATGGCGAAGTGGTTCTCGTGCAAGGCCGCTTTGACCAGGTCGGAGACGCGCTTGACGCGGCTGGGGTGCAGCCCCGGCCCGAAGACCTGGTACTGCCCGGCCCGACGGCGACGGCCGAGAGCGGGATGGCCATTCGGGTCGAGAGCGCCCGGCCGGTCCGCGTCAGCGATGATGGCGCCGTTCGCACCCACTGGACGCTACAGACAACGCTGGACGCCTTCCTGGCGGAGGCCGGCATTGAGCTTGAACGCCGCGACCGCCTGGTAGTTGACGGCCAGGCGCTGAAATTGGCCAACCTGGACACGGCCGGCGTGCCGGCCGCGCTCAGTATCGAGCGCGAAGCTTTGACGAGCGTCACTATCTTGGACGGCGAGGATAGCCACAGCATCACGACGCTGGCCGCCACCGTCGGCCAGGCCCTGCAGGAAGCCGGTGTCAGCATATACGCTTCGGACACCGTCACGCCGCAATTGAGCGCGTGGCTGCGGCCGCTGACGACCATCACCGTCCAGCACGCCATTCCTGTCACCATCCAGGCGGACGGCCGCCTGATTCACACGAGAACTTCACAGCGGCGGGTCTTGGACGTGCTGGCGGCGGCCGGCGTTGGGCTGGTGGGCAAGGATTACACCGTGCCTGAGGCCACGGCCGAGCTCGAGCCGGGCGCTATGATCCGCGTCGTCCGGGTTACCGAGGACTTCCGGGTTGAGGACGAGCAAACCCCATACGAATCCTACTGGCAGCCGAGCGATCAGTTCGAGATCGATCAGAGTGGCATGGTCAGCGCCGGCGCGCCCGGCATCTACCGGCGCCGTTACCGTGTGCGCTACGAAGATGGCGTCCAGGTCAGCGAGACGCTGGACGGCGAATGGGTGGCGCAGCCACCCACACCGCAGGTCATGGGCTACGGCACGCGTATCGTCATCCGGACGCTGCAGACCGCGCATGGCGCCTTCGAATATTGGCGGATGGTGCGCATGCGTGTCACCGCCTACACTGCTGCCACCTCCGGCAAGCCGCCCGACCACCCGGCCTACGGCATCACTGCCAGCGGCCTGCCGGCCGGCACCGGCATTGTGGCTGTGGATCCGGACGTGGTGCCATTCCGCAGTTGGGTCTACGTCCCGGGCTACGGCCGTGGCTTTGCCGGCGACACGGGCGGCGGGGTTATCGGCCGCTGGATTGACCTGGGCTATGACGAGGGGGCGCTCCAGGCCTGGAACGGCTATGTAGACGTCTACTACCTGACCCCCGTGCCCCCGGCCGATCGCATCAACTACCGCTTGCCGACCTATTTGCCTTAGCTGGCCGGAAGGCGCGCGTGGCTGAGCACCCCAAGCATGCCCTGACGCGGCACGGCATCCGGGCAAAGAAAAGCCTAGGCCAAAACTTCCTCTTCGACGACAACATTTTAGGGCGTCTGGTGGCCGCGGCCGTTGTGCGGCCCGAAGAAACCGTCTTGGAAATTGGCGCAGGCTTGGGCGACCTGACGCTGTATCTGGCCGCGGCCGGTGCGCAGGTGGTGGCCGTTGAGTTGGACGAGCGCCTCTTCCCCATTCTCCAAGAGCGCCTGGGCGGCCTTCACACAGTGCGCCTTGTGCGGGCCGACATCCTGGAGCTACGACCGGCGGACTATTTTGGGCCGGGCTACAAGGTGGTGGCAAATGTGCCTTATTACATCACCGGGGCCATCTTGCGTCACTTGCTTTCGGCCGCGCCGCGGCCGGAACGCCTGCTGCTAACTTTGCAGAAGGAGGTGGCCGAACGCATGGCGGCCGAGCCAGGAGAGATGAGCCTGTTGGCAGCTACGACACAATACTATGGCCGGGTGAAGGTTTTGTTCACTATCCCGGCCGGCGCCTTTTGGCCGCGGCCCAAGATAGACTCGGCCGCCGTCGAAGTCCGGCTCTGGCCGGAGCCTAAATTGTCGCCTAAGGGCGAAGAAGCCGCCTTTCTCGACTTGCTCCGGCTCGGCTTCGCCCAAAAGCGCAAGCAGTTGCGCAACAACCTGCTGGCGGCCGGTTGGGAGCGGCCGGCGGTTGAGGCGGCCTTGAGTCAGGCCGGCCTGGCCGGCCGGCGGCGGGCCGAAACGCTCAGCCTTGAAGAATGGTTGGCCCTGTTCGCCGCCATAGGCGGGCCGCCAGCGCCGGCCGAGGGACCCCTAACGTAGCCCGGCTAGGCGGCTACATTGCGCCAGCCGCTTGGCTGGCTCCAGGGGTCGGCCGCCAGACCGTCAGGTGCTGTTTCAACCGGCCGGCCCCCGAAGTTGGACTCCAGGGCCGCCAGCGCCAGCCACAGCCGATGATCGTCAGCCGGCGGCGGCGACCATTCGCCGAACTCCTCCTCCAGGAAGCGTGTGCTGATTCTGCCGGCGGCGAACGCCGGGTGGCGCAGAACGTCCAGCAGATAGGAGATGTTCGTGGTGACGCCCAGGACGATCGTCTCTTCTAGGGCGCAGATCATCTTCTGAAGCGACTCGTCGCGGTTCACTCCCCAGGTAATGACCTTTGCCAAGAGCGGATCGTAGAAG
>JBOGUG010000412.1:0-9367 GCA_050696115.1 Promineifilaceae bacterium (SeqCode)
GCCGGCGGCGGGGCATCGAGCAGCGCACCATCTTCGGCCTGGCGCTGGTGCTCGTCCTGACGCTGGGCGTGGCGGCCGGTCTGGGGCTGGCCGCCCGCGCGCCGGCCGAGGGCGAGGCGCCGCCCGCCTCGACGGCCACCTTGCGCTCGCACGTCATCGCCGCCCTGACGGCCATCACCACCGTCACGGCCACGCCCGCGCCCTCAGCCACCCCCATTGCCACCCCAGAGCCGCTGGTGGGCCCCAAGACGGGCATGCGCATGCTCTATCTGGCGCCTGGTCCCTTCCGCATGGGCAACGACGAGGGCCAGCCTGAGGAAGCGCCGGCCCATATGCTGCGCATGAACGCTTACTTCATTGACGAGACGGAAGTCACCAACGGCCATTACGCCGCCTGCGTGGAAGATGGCGCCTGCCGGCCGCCGGCCACGTCACGGGCAACTTTTCACGAGGCGTACTACGGCGACCCCGACTTTGCCAACTATCCGGTGCTCTTCGTCAGCTGGTTTGCCGCCCGCGATTTCTGCAACTGGCGCGAGGCGCGCCTGCCGACCGAAGCCGAATGGGAGCGGGCCGCCAGCTTCGACTTCAGCGAGGGGATCAAAACCATCTACCCCTGGGGCGATGAATTTGACGGCCTGCGGCTCAACTTCTGCGACGCCGGCTGCTGGACGGAAAATCGCAACTCGGAGTTCGACGACGGCCAGGTGGACACGGCCCCGGTCATGCATTACCCGGCCGGCCAGTCGGCCGCCGGCCTGTACGACATGGCCGGCAACGTGATGGAATGGGTCAACGACTGGTATGACTCGGCCTATTACGCCCGCTCGAGCGAGATCCACCCCCTTGGCCCGCTGGAGGGCGAGGTCAAGGCCATCCGGGGCGGCTCCTGGCTCTCCAACGCCGATGAGGTGCGCACCACCAGCCGGACGAGCTTCGAGCCGGCCGTGAGCCGGGCCAACCTGGGCTTTCGCTGCGCCGTGAGCGCGCCTTGAGCCCCCGGACGGCCGAGATTCTGATTGACCGGCCGCAGGCCCCATGCCCCCGGCAGGCCCTGTCAAGCCGGGCTCGGCCGCGTTGACAGCCCGGCCGAGTGGAATAGAATACGGGCGCGACACGGAACGCTGTCCCCGCCGCCAGCGGTGCGCCCGCCTCGCGGCCGGGGACGAGGATCCTGATGATAGAGCCACACAGCGAAGAGCAGTCAGAGCCTGACAGTCATAAACGAATGGCTACCCCTGCCAACCGAATAGCATAGCCCCTGGGAGGCAGGCCCCCGCCCACCTCCCAGGGCAATTGTCCTGGAGGTGGTCCATGCAACCAACACATCTGGATACCGTCCTCGCCCAACTGCGGGAGACGCTGGAGCGCGATGACGTGGCGGCCGCGGCCGCGATCATCGAAGCCCTCCGGCCGGCCGACCAGGCCGACGTCTTTGAGGAACTGGCCGACGAGGCCCAGTTCGCCCTGCTGCCCGAGCTGAAGCCGGCCGACTCGGCCGACATCCTGGAGGAGCTGGAGGATGAAGACGCGGCCGAATTGGTCGCGTCGCTGCCCACAGCCACCCTGATCCGCATCGTCGAGGAGATGGAGCCCGACGAGGCGGCCGACCTGTTGGGCGACCTGCACCCGAGCCAGGCAGCGGCCGTGCTGGCCGGCCTGGAGGACCCCGAAGAAGTACGTCCCCTGCTCATCCACGCCGATGACAGCGCCGGCGGCCTGATGACCTCCGACTTCCTGGCGCTGCGTCGGCGCATGACAGCCGCCGAGGCGCTGGCGGCCCTGCGCGCCTGGAAGCCCGATTCCGAGACGATCTATGACCTGTTCGTGGTCGACCGCTTCGGCCGGCTGGTGGGCGTGGTTAACCTGCGTCGCCTGGTGTTGGCCGAGCCCGACAGGATGGTTGGCGAGCTGATGGACGGCGAGGTCATCTCGGCGCCGGCCGGCACCGACCAGGAAGAGGTGGCCCAGCTGATGACGCGCTACGATTTGCTGGCCCTGCCGGTCGTGGCGGCCGACGGCCGGCTGCTGGGCATCATCACCATTGATGACATCGTGGATGTCCTTGAAGAGGAGATCACCGAGGACTTTCAGCGCCTGGGCGGCGCCTTGCCTTTGGAGCGCTCCTATTTGGAAACCAGCGTGGTGACCATCACCCGCAAGCGCATCGGCTGGCTGCTGTTGTTGCTGGTGGCCGGCACCCTGACTGCCAGCGTCATGCGCCTGTTCCAGGAAGAGCTAGAGGACGTGGTCGCGCTGGCGGTCTTTGTGCCCTTGCTGATCGGCGCGGGCGGCAACGCCGGCTCCCAGACGACGAGCACCATCATCCGCGCGCTGGCGGTCGACGACGTTACCTGGCGCGATGGGCTGCGCGTGCTGTGGCACGAGGCCCGCGCTGGCATTTTGATGGGCCTGGGTATGGGCCTGGTCGCCTATCTGCGCGCCATCACCTGGGACAGCGGCGCTTCGCTGGCCGCGGCCGTGGCTATCTCGATTGGAGCCATTATCGTGTGGGCCACCAGCCTGGGCTCCTTGCTGCCGCTGATCGCCGCCCGCCTCAAGGTAGACCCGACGGTGGTCTCCGGCCCGGCCATGAGCACCCTGGTGGACGCCACTGGCCTATTTATCTATTTCAGCGTGGCGCGGGCCGTGCTGGGCTTGTGACGCTGCCTATAAGGGCGCCGGCCGGGTTCCGCGTGTATTTAATCGCGGCCAGGCGACTCTGTAAGAAAGAGGGGGGAGCCGGAAAGGGCTGAGCCTGCGCAGCCGAGTCCCACAAATTGTAAAAATTTAGTGATCGAGTATAGTTGGCGATCGGCACGTCTGCGCCATTGGCCGGTCCGACAGCGGCCGCCTGATGCCGATCGCCACGCCTAGATCGCAGGTGATCAATGCCAGGACGTGACCGAGAGCGCAAGCAACCAGCCGAAAGCGGCGCCGGGCTGCTCAGTGAGAGTGTCCATCCGCTGGATGAGGCGCAGCAGCCGCTGACCAGAGAACGCTACTTGGTTAACCAAACGGCCGTCTTACAGGAGAACGTCTCTCGCCTGGAGCGCGAGATCGCCGAGCGCAAGCGCGTCGAGGCCGCCCTGCGCGCCTCCGAGGCGAAGTATCGTACCCTGGTCGAGCGCCTGCCGGCCATCGTTTACCTCGCCGAGCGCATTGGGGTGCGCCAACTGCTCTACGTCAGCCCCCAGGTCGAGGCGCTGCTGGGCTATCCGGCTGAGCGCTGGACGGCCGATCCTAACTTGTGGCTTCAGGCCCTGCACCCGGAGGACCGCGCCCGCGTGCTGGAAGCCGCCGCCGGTGCACGCAACTTCGAGGGCGCCGGCCTGGCCCTGGAATATCGCATGATCGGCCAGGACGGCCGGGTGCGCTGGTTCCGCGACGAGGCCGAAGCCGCGCCCGATGAGTCCGGCCGGCGCACTGTGCTGCATGGCCTGATGCTGGACGTGACGGAGCAGCGCGAAGACATGGCCGCTGTCGAGCGGCGCAACGCTGAGTTGGCCGCGCTAAATTCGGCCCTGCTGGCCCACAACGAGGAGCTGAACGCCTTCAGCCACACGGTGGCGCACAACCTTAAGAACCCGCTGTCCATTTTGCTCGGCTTCGCCGAAATGTTGGCCCACGATCACGCCATCGGCGATGAAGCGGCCGTGGGCCAGGCGCTGGACGCCATCCGCGAACACGGCCAGCGGTTGGAGCGCATCATCAATGAGCTGCTCCTGCTGGCCGAGGTGCGCCAGCGCGACGAGATCCCGCGCGCCCGGCTGGACATGGGCGCCGTCGCCCAGGAGAGCTTGCGCCGGCTGGAAGGCCTGGCGCAGCAGCGCGACGTCGAGATCAGCCTGCCCGAAAGCTGGCCGGCCGCGCTCGGGCACCGGCCGTGGGTTGAGGAGATGTGGGTCAATTATTTGAGCAACGCCATCAAATACGCCGGCCGGGGGGCGCGCATCGCCCTGGGCGCCGATCCGCCCCGCGTCGGCCTGGTGCGCTTCTGGGTGCGCGACGACGGCCCGGGTATCGCCCCGGCCGACCAGCAGCGGCTGTTCACCCCATTTACCCAACTCCACCGCGTCGAGGCCCAGGGGCATGGTCTGGGTTTGTCCATCGTCCAGCGCATCGCCTCCAAATTGGGCGGGACGGTGGGAGTGGAGAGCGAGCCGGGTCAAGGAAGCCTGTTCTGGTTTAGCCTGCCGGCCGCTTAGCCCTGTAGCGAACGACAGACAGACAAACTCGCCGGAGGAACATGCAGCTCTATAACGCCCTGAGCGGCCGGCTTGAGCCGTTCACGGCCGGCGGCCACGGCGTCGGCCTCTACGTCTGCGGCATCACCCCTTACGACACCACCCACATCGGCCACTGTTTTACGTATGCCGTCTTCGACGTGCTGGTGCGGCGTCTGGAGTTGGCCGGCCGGCGCGTCCGCTACGTCCAGAACGTGACCGACATTGACGACGATCTCCTGCGCAGGGCGCGCGACGTGGACGACGATTGGCGTCAGTTGGGCAACCGCTGGACCGTCCACTTCATTGACGACAACCGGGCGCTCAACATCAGGCCGCCTGACGTGCTGCCCAAAGCCAGCGAGGCGATCCGGCCGATAATCGCCTCGGTCGAGGCGCTGCTGGCGAGCGGCGTCGCCTACGCGGCCAACGGCAGCGTCTACTACGAGATCGCGGCCGACCCCGGCTACGGCAAACTTAGCCGCCTCAACCCGGCCGAGATGCTGCCGCTGGCCAACGAGCGGGGCAACAATCCGGCCGACCCCAACAAGCGCGACCCGCTCGATTTTGTGCTCTGGCAGGCGCAGGCGGCCGGCGAGCCAGCCTGGGACAGTCCGTGGGGGCCGGGCCGGCCGGGCTGGCACATCGAATGTTCCACCCTGGCTCGCTTGCATCTAGAGGAGCCGGTTGACATTCACGGTGGCGGGCTTGACCTGATCTATCCCCACCATGAGAGCGAAATCGCCCAGGCCGAAACGGAGAGCGGCCGAGGCCCGTTCAGCCGCTTCTGGCTGCACGTGGCTATGGTGCGCTACCAGGGCGAGAAGATGAGCAAGTCGCTCGGCAACCTGGTCATGGTGCGTGACCTGCTCGCCCAAGGTTGGCCGGCCGACGCCATCCGGGCCCTGATGGCCGGCCGCCACTACCGAGACTCCTGGAACTACGAGCCGGCCGACCTGGAGGCGGCCGCTGGCCAGGCAGCGGCGCTCGAGGCCGCCGTCGAAGTCGAACCTGAAGAGGATGGCGGCCGGGCTGGCAGCGGGGAAGTGGCAGCCGAGGCCTACCGCGAGCGCTTTCTGGCCGCCCTGGACGACGATTTGAACACGCCCCTGGCCCTAGACACGCTGCTCGAGTTGGCGGCCGCCATTACGACGGCCGCGGCCGGCGGCGGGGACATTGCGGCGGCTCAGGCAACAATGCGCGAATTAGCGGCCGTGCTCGGCCTGAGGCTCGATCGGGCTGGGCCGGAGCCGGAGGTCGTCGCCGGCTGGCAGGCCCACCGGCGGCGCTTTGCGGAGCCTCAGCCAGACTCACCCGGCCGCCCCCGGCTGATGAGAGCGCCTTAAGAATCGGCCGCCATTAGGAACGAAGCGGGGTAGACAGACCCCCTCCCTGGCCTATAATGCAAGCTAGGCAAAGCTTAGCCGGCTGGCTGTGCGCAAGGCCGGAAGGTAAAGGTTGATATGCTCAATTTACTGGCACTTACTGGTTTGAAGAAGATTGGGGCCGTCTTGCTGGCCCTTGGCCTGGTGGCCGTGCCGCTGGTGGGCCTGGCCCAGGAAGGCAGCGGCGCCGAGGAGTCGGGCGCGACGGCCGGAAGGGTCGCCCTCAGCCAGGCCGGGATTGCCGCCCGACTGGATGGTGTCGTTGCCGACCTGTTTGGGGCCGAGCGGCTCCAGCAGGGCGACGATCCGGCCCAGAATCCGGAGGGCGAGGAAGACGGCCTGGGCGAGGCGAAGAAGGCCGAGGATCTGGCCGCAGACCTGGAGGGCTTTGAAGGCGACGCTGAGGAGTTGCTCGGTTACAAGCAGGCCGGCTTCGGCTGGGGCGAGATCACCATCGCCCATTACCTGTCTCAGGCGCTGGACGACCCGGCCGTGACCCTTGAGAGCCTGCTCGAATTGAAGGCCGACGGCATGGGCTGGGGCCGGTTGCGCCAGGCCCAGGCGCTGGCCACGGCCGACCTGGGCCTGAGTTTCGATGACGCCGTCGCCCTGCTTCAGGGCGGGGCCGGCTGGGGCGAAATTCGCCAGCAGCTCGACCTGGACAATGGCCCACCGCCGTGGGCCGGGCCGCCACCCTGGGCCGGCAAGCAGAAGGCGGCCGCCGCGGACGAGACCCTGAGCGACGACGGCGCCCGCGAAGACGGCGCCCTCGATGGTGGCGCCCTGGACGACAGCGCGCTGGCGGATCCGGGCCCAGGGGCGGCCGTGGGCCCCGGCAGCAGCGCCAATGCTGGCGGCGGCCCGCCGCCCTGGTCTAACGCTAGCGGCGATGGCAACGCGGGCGGCAATGGGAACGGCAACGCCGGTGGTAACGGCAATGGCAACGCGGGCGGCAATGGGAACGGCAACGCCGGTGGTAACGGCAACGGCAAGAAGTAAGCCTCCCAGAGCCCCAAGCCGGAAATAAACTGCCCAACAAGACCTCGCAGGTTTCTTGAGAATCGGCGAGGTCTTTTCTTTAGTTCGGCCTGCTCGTGCCTGCCCGCGGCCGGCCGACCGGCCGCGACAGCGCCCCGCGCACCAGCCACAGCACCGCGAACGAAACCAGCACCAGGATGGTCGCCAGCGTCAGGGCGACGTCCAGATCCAGCTCAAAGCCGATGTAAATCGCCAGCGGCATTGTCTGCGTGCGGCCGAGGAAGTTGCCGGCGAACAGGATGGTGGCCCCGAACTCGCCCAGGGCGCGCGCCCAGCTCAGCACCGCCCCGCTGAGCAATGAGGCCCAGGCCAGGGGCACGGTCACGTGGCGAAAAAGTTGCCAACTGGTGGCGCCGTCAATGGCGGCCGCCAGCTCAAGCTCGGCCGGGACAGCCTCGAAGCCCAGCACGGCCGAGCGGATGTAAAACGGAGCCGCGACGAAGGTCTGGGCCATGATCACCGCCAGCGGCGTGAAGGCCAGCGACAGCCCAATGGCGTCCAGTGCGCCGCCTATCAGGCCCTGGCGGCCGAAGGTCAACAGCAGCGCCACGCCGGCCACGGCCGGCGGCAGGACAATGGGCAGCTCGATCAGGGCGTCGAGCAGGCGCTGCAGCGGCGCCCGGCCGCGCGCCAGGGCGTAGGCCAGCGGGGTGCCAAAGGTGACGATCGCGGCCGTGCTGGCCAGAGTGGTCAACAGGCTGATGCGGATCGCCTGGAAGACCTGCGGCCGGCTCAGGTTGGCGATCAACTCGGCCGGCGAGGCGCTCAGAAACAGGCTCGCCAGCGGTATGATCAGGAATAGCAGCAGCGGCAGGCTGGCCAGCAACCAGGGGTCGCGCCAGCCGGCCGGGGCGCGAGCCAGGCGAGGCTTGCTCTGGCTCATCCTGGCTGCGCTTCGACCGCTGGCAGGAAGCCATGGGCCTCCAAAATGGCCTGGCCGGCCGGCGACAAGACGAAGGCGATGAAATCGGCCGCCAGGGCCGGCTCAGGCGCGTCGCTGACCGCCGCGATGGGGTAGACGGCCGGGCTCTGGAGCGCCTCGGGGATCGCCAGCCGGCCGACGGCCGCGCCGGCCGCCTGGGCGTCGCTGCTGTAGACGATGCCGGCATCGGCCTCGCCTAGCTCGACCTTGCTCAACACGGCGCGCACGTTTTCCTCGTAAGAGACGACGTTATCCAGGACCGCCTGGCGGAATGCCATTCCCAGGGCCGGGTCGGCCGCTGCTTGCTCCAGAAAGGCCTGGGCGTAGGTTCCGGCCGGCACCTCGGCCGCCGCCAGCACCAGCTTCAGGCCTGGCTGGGCTAGGTCGCCGAGCGCCACGACGCCGGCCGGGTTGGCGGCCGGATACACGACGACCAGCCGGTTGCCGGCGAAGGGCCGGGCGGCCCCGGCCGGGACGCGGCCTGATTGCACGGCGGCCTCCAGCTGGTGCTGGTTGGCGCTGGCGAAGACGTCGGCCGGGGCGCCCTGGCTCAGTTGCTGGGCCAACTGCTGCGATCCGGCCAGGTTCAGAACGACCGCGACGCCAGGATGGTCGGCTTCGAAGCCTCGGGCGAGCTCAGCGAAGGCCTCCGCCAGCGAAGCGGCCGCGAAGACAATAACCTGCCGTTCGGCCGGCGCCGAGCAGCCGGCCAGCCCGCCGGCGACCAGCAGCCAGGCTATCGGCAGGAAACGCTTTACCTTCTGCATGTTATAATGCCCGCTTCGCATATGGCTGAACACACCGCGGTCGCGGGCAACTCAATAATAACAGTTAGCGGCCGGCGACTGGCTAGGAAATCTACAAAGGCTTTCGATGGCTGACAAATTGAGCTTTCAGGACATCATTCTGCGCCTGCTCGACTTTTGGAAGGCGCAGGGATGCCTGATCTGGCACCCCCACAACGTCCAGGTGGGGGCTGGCACGATGAACCCGGCCACCGTACTGCGCGTTCTGGGCCCGGAGCCGTGGAACGTGGCCTACCTGGAGCCGTCCATCCGGCCGGACGACGGCCGCTTCGGGGACAATCCCTACCGGATGCAGCAGCATTACCAGATGCAGGTCATCCTCAAGCCAGAGCCGGGCGACCCGCAGGAGCGCTACCTGCAGAGCCTGGAAGCCATCGGGGTAAGCCTGGCCGAGCACGACATCCGCTTCGTCGAGGACAATTGGGAGCAGCCGGCCCTCGGCGCCTGGGGGCTGGGCTGGGAGGTTTGGCTAGACGGCCAGGAGATCACCCAGTTCACCTATTTCCAGCAGGCCGGCGGCGTGGATCTCGACCCGGTCTCGGTCGAGATCACCTACGGCCTGGATCGCATCGCCCTGGCCCTGCAGGCGAAGGACAGCGTCTGGGAGATTGATTACGGGGCCGGCGCGGTTTACGGCGACCTGCTGTTGCCGGCCGAGATCGAGCACTGCCGCTACTACTTTGACGTCGCCGACGTGGAGGCGCTGCGCCAGGTGTATGACAGCTACGAGCGCGAGGCGCAGCGCTGCCTGGCGGCCGGCCTGATCGCCCCGGCCCACGACTTTAACCTGAAGTGCTCGTTCATTTTCAACGTCATGGACACCCGCGGGGCGATCGGCGTCACCGAGCGGGCCAACTACTTCGGCCGCATGCGCCGCGTCGCCCGCGCAGTCGCCGAGGCGTATTTGGACCAGCGCCAGCGGCTGGAATACCCCTTCATGGACAACCCACACTGGCAGGCAGACGGCCGCCTGCCCGCCCAGGCGCCGGC
>JBOGUG010000413.1:0-2654 GCA_050696115.1 Promineifilaceae bacterium (SeqCode)
GGCTGGCCTGGAGCGCGATTGGCTGGACGTACAGGCTATCGTCCAGATCAAAGCCTGGCTGGAGGAGTCGCTGGCGGCCGTGGCCGGGTTGTACCTGCCCGAATGGCAAGCCTACGTCCAGGAATACCTCGATCTGGCCGACCAGCACCACGACCGCGCCCTGGCCGGCCACCTCGGCCGGCGGCTGCGCCAGGCTCTCAACTAAAGCGCCAACGCAACCAATTCATGTCACCTGCTCGCCCTGCGCCTGCTTATGACGTCCTGATCATCGGCGCGGGACATAATGGGCTGACCGCGGCCGCCTATCTGGCCCGCGCCGGCCGGCGCGTCCTGGTCCTTGAGCGGCGGCCGGTCCTGGGCGGCGCGGCGGCCACCGAGCCGCTCTGGCCCGGCTACCAGGTCAACACCGGCGCGGGCGACGCGGCCCTGTTCGAGCCGGCCATTGTGCGCGAGCTGGAGCTGGGCAAATTCGGGCTGGCCTTCCTGGAGCCAGAGGCGGCCGTCTTCGCCCCCCGGCCGGATGGCCGGCCGTTGACCTTGTGGCGCGACCCGGCCCGCAACCCGGCCGAGATCGCTGGCCTGTCGCCGGCCGACGCCGGCCGTTACCTCTCTTTTGTCAGCGAAATCGGCAAGTGGTCGGATTTGTTGGCCCAGGCGCTGCGCCTGCCGCCGCCGGAGCCGGATGAGGTCTCGGCCGGCGCCCTCATGCCCTGGCTGCGCTTCGCCCTGGGGCTGCGCCGCCGCGGCCGGGCCGAGCTGCTCGAATTTTTGCGCCTGCTGCCGCTGCCGGTCAAGGAATTCCTCGATGAATGGTTTGAGAACGACTTCCTGAAAGCGACTCTGGCCGCGCCGGCCGTCCGCGGCGGGCTTCCGGGCGTTCATGCGGCCGGCTCAACCTTCAGCCTGCTGTATCAGGCTCGCGGCGGGGGCGCGCCCCGGCCGGTGCGCGGCGGCCTCGGCCGGCTCTCGTTAGCCCTGGCCGAGGCCGCCCGAAGGCACGGCGCGCAGATCCGCACAGACGCCGACGTGGCCGAAATTTGCCTGGACGATGAGGAGGCTGTGCGCGGCCTCCGCCTGGCGTCAGGGGAGGAGATCGCCGCCCAGCAGGTGATGTCGGCCGCCGACCCCAAACACACCCTGCTTAAGCTGGTCGGCGGCTACCGCCTTGGCCCGGCCAACCTCCGAGAGGCGCGCGCCATTCGTTATCGGGGCACAAGCGCCAGCGTTCACCTGGCCCTGGCCGGCCTGCCCCATTTTGAGGGCGCGGCCGACCCGCGCCAGCTCACCGGCCGCATCCAGCTCGCGCCCAGCCTGGATTATCTGGAGCGGGCCCACGACGCGGCCAAATACGGCCGGATCTCCAACGGCCTCGTCCTGGAGGCCTGCATTCCGACCCTGCTCGACCCGTCGCTGGCCCCGGCCGGCCGCCATTTGATGAGCATGACGGTCCAGTACGCGCCGTACGAATTGACCGGCGCCGACTGGGGAGCCTGCCGCGAGGCGCTGGCCGACCAGGTGGTGGCGGCGTTGGATGCGGTTGCCCCCGGCCTGGCGGCGCTGGTTCACCAGCGCGAGGTTATCACGCCGGCCGATTATGAAACGACCTACGGCCTGACGGCCGGCGACATTCACCACGGTCAGATGGGCCTCGACCAGTTGCTGTCTTTGCGGCCGATGCCCGGCTTCGCCCGCTATCGCCTGCCGATCCCCGGCCTTTACCTGGCTGGGGCCGGCGCCCACCCAGGCGGCGGGGTGACCGGCCTGCCCGGCCGGCTGGCGGCGGCCGAGTTGCTCCGGGACAAGCGGCCGGCGGGCTAGCCCATTTTGCCAATTCGAAGGCAGGAGACGAACCCATGAGCCAGCCCTTCGACATGGCCCAAATTCAACGCGGGGCGCGCCTGCGCCGAACCCCCTTCTTTGAGGCCACCCAGCGCGCCGGCGCCCGCGGTTACACCGCGTATAACCACATGTTTTTCCCTATCAACTACGACGACCTGGAGGCCGAATACTGGAAGCTAATCCACGACGTGACCCTGTGGGACGTGTCCGTCGAGCGCCAGGTTGAGATCAGCGGGCCGGACGCCTACCGCTTCACGAGCCTGCTCACCCCGCGCGACTTGAGCCAATGCGCGGTGGGGCAGGGGCGCTACGTGCTGATCACGGCCGAGGACGGCGGCATCTTGAACGACCCGGTGCTGCTGCGCCTGGGCGAAAACCATTTCTGGCTGGCCCTGGCCGACAGCGACATCCTGTTGTGGGCCAAGGGCGTGGCCCTCAATGCCGGAATGCAGGTGGACATCTCCGAGCCGGACGTGTCCCCCTTGCAGCTCCAGGGGCCGAAGTCCAAGGACGTGGCGGCCGCGCTGTTCGGCGCCGACGTGCTGGCGCTCGACTACTACCATTTCTTGGAGACCGAATTGGACGGTATCCCGCTGGTAGTGACGCGCACCGGCTGGAGTGGCGAGGTGGGTTACGAGCTGTACCTGCGCGACGGCCGCTTCGGCGCGGCGCTGTGGGAGCGGGTCATGGCCGCCGGCCGGCCCTTTGGCATCGCGCCGGCCGGGCCGTCAGACATCCGGCGCATCGAGGCCGGCATCTTGAACTACGGCGCCGACATGACGGCCGAGAACAACCCGTATGAGGTCGGCCTGGGC
>JBOGUG010000414.1:0-6633 GCA_050696115.1 Promineifilaceae bacterium (SeqCode)
GCGCCTTAGCCTAATACCTTACTTCCAGCAAAGCCAGCCCTTGCGGCGGGGCCGTCTGGCCAGCCCGGCCGCGGTCGCGCGCCGCCAGGGCGGCCGCAAAGTCGGCCGCCGTCCAGGCGCCTTCGCCGACCGCCTTCAGGCTGCCAACCAGGCTGCGCACCATGCGATAGAGAAAGGCATTGGCCTCAATCAAGAAGGTCAACTCATCTCCACGCCGGTCCCACTGCGCCCGGTAGACCTGGCGCGTGGTGCTCTCGCCTTCAGTCGGCTGGCCGAAGGTGGCGAAGTCGCGCACACCGATCAGCAAATCGGCGGCCGCCTGCATCGCGTCCACGGCCAACGGCCGGGGCACGTGCCAACTCCACCTCTCCCGCAGCGGGCTGCGCACCGGATGGTTATAGATCGTATAAACGTACGTCCGCCGCTCGGCCTGGAAGCGTGGATGGAACTCTTCCACCTCCGCCTCTAGGCGCCGCACGGCGATATCGGCCGGCAGGCTGGCGTTTAGTGCCCGCTGCAGTTTCTCCGGCCCATGCTGCCAACCCAAGTCAAAGGCAATCACCTGCCCCCAGGCGTGCACACCGCTGTCGGTGCGGCCGGCGCCCAGGACACCGACCGGCTGGCCCGACAATTTGCCCAGTACCTGCTCGAACTCAGCCTGAATGGAGGGCTGGTTGCGCTGCCGCTGGAAGCCACAGTAAGCGGCGCCATCGTACTCGATCACCGCTCGGTAGCGCATCTTGGCCCGCCTTACTTCTCCTTGCCGACCCGCTTGTCGGCTTTCTTATCGGTTTTCTTGTCGGCTTTCTTCGTTCCCTTGTCAGCCTCGACGTCAACCAGCATCAGGGCGGCCATGTCCGCGTTGTCGCCCGGCCGCTTGCCGATCTTTACCAGCCGGGTGTAACCGCCCGGCCGGTCGGCCATGCGGGGCGCGATCTCCTCGAACAACTTAACCACCACGTCAATGTCCAGCCGCTCGTCGTCCTCCTTAGTCGTGCGGAAGCGGGCGATGCGGCTGGCGACCAGCCGTCGGGCGTGGACTTCGGCCGCCGGGTTGGCGGAGCCGGCCGCCAGGCCGCGCTTGGCCAGGGTGATGACCCGCTCGGCCGCCGGTCGCAACATGCGCGCCTTGGCCTCGGTGGTCACTACTTGGCCGTGGGCCAACAGGTCGGATATCAGGTTCTTGCGTAACGCCGCCCGGTGGGCCGTGTCCCGGCCCAATCTGCGGCCTACAACTCGATGTCGCATAACGTCTTCCTCAATAATGGCTGGTCAGCGCAGGCCGGAGCCGGCCGTCCTTTAGCCAGCGGCCGCCTCGGCCTCTTCTTCCTCGCCCAGGTAGCCCTTGTCGCGCAGCTGGGCCTTCAACTCCTGCAAGGACTTGTCGCCGAAGTTGCGGATGGCGAGCATCGATTCCTCGCCCTTGTCCAACATCTCAAGCAATTCGCCCACCTTGGTGATGCCGGTTCGCTTGAGCGAATTGAAGACCCGCACGCTCAGCTCAAGCTGCTCGATGGGCGTGTCATACGCCTCATCGGAGATCGTCTCCTCTGGCGCGCGCACCTCAACCGGAAGCAAGCTTTCTTCGCTGATCTTGGCGATCGGGCGCAAGTGCTGCATCATGATCTGGGCCGCCTGGGCCAGCGCGTCTTCCGGCTTAACCGTGCCGTCGGTCCAGATGTCCATTTCCACGCTGTCGTAATCGGCCGATTTTTCCACCCGCACTTTATTGATGTCGTAGCCGACGCGCTCGACCGGACTGTAGAGGGCGTCCACCGGCAGTTCGCCGATGGGCAGCCGGCCCCGCTCTTCGGCCGGAGAGTAGCCCCGGCCGGTTTCGGCCGTCATTTCTATCTCCAGCTGGGCCTCGTCCGAATCTACCGTGAACAGGTACAAATCCGGGTTGATGACCTCGACTTCAGGCGGCGCGATGATGTCGGCGGCGGTTACGACGCCCGCCCGGCGGACGTCCAGCCGCAGCCGAGCCTGATCCACGCCATCCAGCCGCAGCCGGATCTGTTTCACTTGCAAGATGAACTCCATCATGTCCTCGCGCACGTGCGGGATTGCCGAGAACTCATGGGCGACATCTGTGACCCGAATTGACGTGATCGCAGCGCCAGGCAACGAAGCCAGCAGCACCCGCCGCAAGGAATTGCCCACGGTGGTGCCGTAGCCCCGCTCCAGCGGCTCGATCTTGAACCGGCCGTGCTTCTGCGAACCGCCACTCCGGGTTACCTCTGGTAAAGTAAGATTTGCTATCGCCAAGGTGTTAACCTCCCCAACGTCTCATTTGCCAACAGTCATTATCGGGAGTAGTACTCCACCACCAACTGCTCGTTTAGCGACACGTCAATGTCCTCACGAGTCGGCGGTTGGAGAACCCTGGCCGACATGTTCTTCACGTCCAACTCAAGCCACCGCGGCACGCGCCGCTCATCGAGAGCGTCGCGCAGATCCTTGAAGTAGGTCCGGCTGCGGCTCTCCGGCCGCACGGCAACCACGTCTCCAGCCTTCGCTTGGGCTGAAGGGATGTTGGTCTTGCGGCCGTTGACCGTGATGTGGCCGTGGGAGACCACCTGGCGCGCCTGGGCGCGCGAGTCGGCCAGGCCCAGCCGGTAGACGACGTTGTCCAGCCGGCTCTCCAACAGGATGAGCAGGTTCGAGCCGGTGAGGCCCGATCTGCGCTCGGCCTTGCTGAAGTAGTTGCTGAACTGCGCTTCCAACACGCCATAGATGCGGCGCATCTTCTGCTTCTCGCGCAATTGGAGCAGATAGTCTGAAGCCCGGCCGCGCCGATATTGGCCCTCGCGGCCGTGCTGGCCGGGCGCGAACGGGCGCCGCTCAAAGGCGCACTTGGGCGTCAGGCAGCGCGAGCCTTTCAAGAACAGCTTTTCGCCTTCGCGGCGACAGATTTTACAAACAGGTCCTGTATATCGTGCCAACTTAAGCCTCCTCAGCTTTTCAAAGGTAGGCGAGAGGTTTACAGGCTTGGCGACCCTTCCTCCCTCTCTGAATCATCATCACGACTAAACGCGTCTCTTCTTCGGCGGCCGGCAGCCATTGTGCGGCACGGCCGTGATGTCGCTGATCGAGCGGATGCTGATGCCGGTGGTGCCCAGGGCGCGGATGGCCGCCTCGCGGCCGGGACCCGGCCCTTTCACCACCACATCGGCCTCTTGCATGCCGCTATCGGCCGCCACGCGGGCGGCGTTTTGGCTAGCGAGCCGAGCCGCATAGGGCGTGCTCTTGCGCGAGCCTTTGAAGCCGGAGCTGCCGGCGCTGGCCCAGGCGACCGTATTGCCCTGCTGGTCGGTGATTGTCACAACCGTATTGTTGAACGTGGCGTATATGTGCACCACGCCCTGGCCAACCATCTTCTTGGTGCGCTTGGCCGCTGGTTTCGCCCCGGCCGTCGTCTTTCTACGTCCCATGCCTCACTCCTTGCGCCTTGATTACTTCTTGCTCGCGCCCCGCCGCCGGCCGCGGCCGGCCACCGTCTTCTTCGGGCCCTTACGGGTGCGCGCGTTGGTGCGGCTGCGCTGGCCGCGCACAGGCAGGCCGCGCCGGTGGCGCAGCCCGCGGTAGCTGCCGATCTCGCCCAGCCGCTTGATGTTCATCGCCACCTGGCGGCGCAGATCGCCCTCAACCGTGTGGCCCTGGTCAATGATCTGCCGCAACCGAGTCACCTCAGCTTCGGACAGGTCCTTGACCCGGGTGTCAGGGTCAACCTCAGCCTGCGCCAAGATTCGATTGCTCATGCTGCGGCCGATGCCGAATATATAGGTCAGTCCAACTTCAACTCGCTTGTCGCGAGGAACGTCTACGCCAGCTATACGGGCCATTTCATCTTCCTTTCGCGGGCGAGGGCCATTCGCGGCCCTCGCGCCTCAATTGCTATCCCTGGCGCTGCTTGTGGTTGGGATTCTGGCAAATGACGCGCACAACGCCTTTGCGCTTGATAATTTTGCACTTTGGGCAACGCCGTTTCACCGAGGCTGCAACTTTCATCTCTCATCTCTCCAATGCCACTCAGCCGGCCGACGGTTCGGCATTCCGAATGACTTTCAAGAGGTCCGCATGAACCTCCTCGATCTCTCTTTCGCCGTTCATCTCAACCAGCAACCCCCGCTGCCGGTAATGCTCCAGCAGCGGCGCAGTCTGGTTGAAATAAACCTCGATCCGCCGCGTCTGCGTCTCGGCGCTGTCATCCTCGCGTTGGTAAAGTGGGCTGCCATCGTAATCGCAGACGCCGGGCCTCTCGGGCGGGTTTGTTAATATGTTAAACACGTGGCCGTTGGCGCGGCAGGTGTAGCGGCCGGAAAGCCGCCGGAGCAACTCCGCCGGGTCAACATGGATGTATGGGGCTAAGTTGACCCGGCCGTCCAGCTCAGCCAACTGCTCGTCCAGGGCCGCTGCCTGGGGTATGGTGCGCGGGAAGCCGTCCAAGATCGCGCCCTGGGCGCAATCCGGCCGCGACAGCCGCGCGCGGATCATGGCCACAGTTACCTCGTCAGGAACCAGCTCGCCCTTTTCCATGTAGGCATTGGCCAGCCGGCCCAACTCGGTCTCGTTCTTAAGGTTCTGGCGGAAAAGGTCGCCGCTCGCCACCTGCGGCAAGCCGAGCGCCTTTTCCAGCAGCCGGGCCTGGGTGCCCTTGCCTGCGCCAGGGCCACCCATGAGCACCACAAACAGCATCTAGATAAAGCTTTCGTAGTGGCGCATGAGCAGCTGCGCCTCAAGCTGGCGCATGGTGTCAATCACCACGCCAACCACGATGATTAGACCAGCGCCGCTGATGACCAGCGCGCTCTGCTCGATGCCCTGAATGCGCAAAACCCGGCCAACAAATTGCATGATGCCCGGCAAAATGGCCACCACGCCCAGGAAGATTGCGCCCACCAGTGTAATACGCCGCACCACCGCCATGACATAGTCGGCCGTCGGCCGGCCGGGGCGCTTGCCCGGGATGAAGCCGCCCTGCCGCTGGAGCGTCTCCGGCAGCTTCTGCTGCTGCACCATGACGTCGGTGTAGAAAAACGTAAAGCCGACGACCAGAACGAAGTAGATGGCCCAGTACAAGAAACTGGACTGGCTGCCGAACTGGGTGTTGACCCACTGGGCGATGGCGTTTAGCGCGCCGCCCTCTTCGCTGATGAAGAATTGGGCCAACAAGGCCGGGAAGGTCAGGATGGACTGGGCGAAGATGATCGGGATCATGCCGGCCGTGTTGACCTTCAGCGGGATATGTGTACTCTGGCCCTGGTACACCTTCCGGCCGCGCACCCGGCGGCCGTACTGCACCGGAATGCGCCGCTGACCTTCCTGCACCACCACGATGACCAGCACGGTCAAAATCGTGATGACGACAAAGGCGGCGATGGTGAAGAGCCGCGCCGTCGCATCGGGCAGCGCCAGCAGGCCCGCCAACTGGCCGGGGATCTGGGCCACAATGCCGCCAAAAATGATCAGCGAGATGCCCTGGCCGATGCCCTCGTCCGTGATCTGCTCGCCGAGCCAAATGGCGAACATGGTGCCGGCCGTCATTGCAATTAAAGTTGTTAAGGTAGGCAGCAAGTCGCCGCCGCTCAAGCCAAAGTTCGGCATGATCGATTCCAGGCCGCCCGGCACGCTGAAGCCGATCAGCCGGATTTGGCCGACTGCTTGTAAGATCGCCAGCGGCACCGTCAGGTAATAGGTCAGCCGGTTGCGCTTGTGCTGGCCCGCCTCGCCCTCCGACGCCATCTCCTCCAGCTGAGGGATAATGGGCGTCAGCAGCTGAATAATGATGGATGCTGTAATGTAGGGATAGACGCCCAGGGCCATCACCGAGAAGTTGCTCACCGCGCCGCCAGACAGCAGGTTCAAGACCTGGATCAACCCGCCGGCCTGCGAACTTTCCAAGAAGGCGTTCCAGGCAGTTAGATCCACGCCCGGCACTGGGATATTCGACACCAGGCGGTAAACCACCAGCATGCCAATGGTGAACAGGATGCGCCGGCGCAGATCGGGCAGGGCCATGGCGGCGCGCACTGAGTCAAGCATCTAGATCTCTCCCTTCTCTCCGTTCAGGCGCCAGGGGCCTCAGTCGAGCGCAATGACCTCGGCCGTGCCGCCGGCCATTTCGATCTTCGCCTTGGCCGACTTGGAGAAGCGATGGGCGCGCACCATAAGCGCCACCGTGACCTCGCCTTCGCCTAGGATGACAACCGGGTCGCCGGCCCGCTTCAGCAGGCCCGAAGCGGCCAAAAGCTCTGGCCCGACTTCGGCGCCGGCTGCCAGCCCTTCCAGGCTGGCCAAATTGACCGGGGTGTAGACAATCTTATTGATGTTGGTGAAGCCGCGCTTCAGCGGCAGGCGGCGCACCAGCGGCAGTTGGCCGCCCTCGAAGTAGGGGCCCTTGCCGCCGCCTGAGCGCGCGCCCTGGCCCTTGGTGCCCCGGCCGGCGCTCTTGCCCTGCCCGGCCGCGATACCACGACCCACTCGCTTGCGCTGTTTCTTGCTGCCCGGATTCGGCCGCAGATCGTGTAATTGCATCTTATTTCACCTCTTCCCACGTCACCAGGTGGCTTACTTTGTTGAGCATGCCCCGGATCGCCGGCGAGTCCTCGTGTTCCACGCTTTGGTGCAGGC
>JBOGUG010000415.1:0-2327 GCA_050696115.1 Promineifilaceae bacterium (SeqCode)
AACGTCTCCCACGACCTCAAGACGCCCCTGACTTCCATCCGTGGCTGGAGCCAGGCGCTGCTGGACGGCACAGCCGAAGCCGCAGACCGGGGCCAGGCTGCGGCCGTCATCCACCAGGAGGCCGGCCGGATGGAGCGCCTGGTCGGGCGCCTGCTGGAGTTGGCCCAGTTGGAAGCCGGCGCGGGCCAGCTCCAGCGCGAGCCGGTGAGCCTGGCGGCCGTCATGGCCGGCCTGGAGCGGGCCTTCGCGCCCCAGGCCGAGGCCCAAGAGGTGGCGTTGGCCTTCCGGGTCGAGCCGGGGCTGCCGGCCGTACTGGGCGACCGCGACCGGCTGGCCCAGCTTGTCGGCAACCTGCTTGACAACGCGCTGGCCCACACGCCGGCCGGCGGCCGGGTTCGGGTGACGGCCGGCGCCCAGGCCGGCGAGGTCAGGCTGGCCGTGCAGGACAGCGGCGCGGGCATCCCGGCCGAGGAGCTAGGGCGGATATTCGAGCGCTTCTACCAGGTGGACAAGTCGCGCGGCGCGGCCGGCGGCCGGGCCAGCTCCGGCCTGGGCCTGGCGATTGCGCGCCAATTGGCCGAGGCCCACGGCGGCCGGATCGAGGTCGAGAGCGCGCCGGGACAGGGCAGCGCCTTTACGCTGAGCCTGCCGGCCTACCGGCCTTAAGCCAACGCCAGGGCCTGAGCGCCCCTAGGGCGCTCCGGGCAATCCGTCGGCATCCTCGTCCCCATTCTCGGCCGGCCGCAGGCGGGCCAGCAACTCGCTCAGGATCATGGCCGTCGCGCCCCACGCCTGGTAGCCCTCGATCGCGTAAAATGGCACTTCCAGCTCCACGCCGCGCACGTTCCAGCGCTCCTGGCGGCGCGTTGCTGGGTTTAGCAGCAGCCCCAGCGGCGTCTCGAGGATGCCGGCCACTTCGCCGGGCTGCGGCCGGAACGCCGGCCGGCCGGGATGCCAGGCCACAAACGGGTGGACTTCGTAATCGGTCGGCGGGATATAGAGCGGAGTCAGCTCGCCCACCAGCGTCAGCGCGGCGGGGTCCAGGCCGATTTCCTCCTGCGCCTCGCGCAGCGCTGTCTGGGCCAAGCTTTCCTTCCCTTCGCGCCGGCCGCCGGGAAAGGAAACCTGGCCGGCGTGATAGGCCAGGTCATCGCGCCGCACGGTCAGCACCAGGTGGGTCTGCCGCGCCCGGTTGTAGAGCAGTACCAGCACGGCCGCCAGCCGCGGCCGGCCGGGCTTTTCCGCTGGCCGGCCGGCGCGGGGCACAGGCGACATGCGGCGCTGGGCGGCCGGGCCGTCAAGTCCCGGCCGGGCCAGTAAGCGCATCAGGGCCTCCGGACGCAAAAGCACGGCTGGAATATAGCCGATTGGGACGGGATGCCCTAGCGGCCGGACCCCTCGGCTGCGATCCCACCCGCCGCGTAAACCCTGGAATCCCCAAATCCCGGCCGGCTGCCTTGGGCGCTGAGGGCCGTCTGGGTTAGAATGGCGGCTGAGGGAGCCGCCCGTCCCGGCCGGGATGGGCGCCGGCGTGCGCCGCTGCTAGCAGGCATCCCATAGTCCGAAACATCACTACTGTGGTACTTGAATAGCTGTTCCAAAAAATCCGGGCCATCCAGAATGCCATCTAGAGATACCTCAGCTTCTACGATCATTCCTCGCATTCGTTTTCCTCTATTATTGCTAAGACAGCCGCCCCTCAGCCCAAGTAGTGTTGGCGTGGGCACTGTGTCAGCCCGTCGCTCTGGCGACGTCAGGCCTATCAACTGAACCGGATGCCGGGAATCACCAGATGGCGAGTTCCAAGTTCTCGGTTAGTCACAAAGACGAGCCAATACTAGAGCTTACGAGAAACTCTGACCACAAAACCCTGGCCGTCTGGGCGATTGATTGTGTCGAGCGGGTTCTGCCATATTTTGGGGAAAAGTTTCCAGAAGACGGGCGCCCTCGAAACGCAATCGAAGCTAGCGGGGTTGGCAGTGCCAGCACTTGCTTGAACTGGTCAGTAACTGAGTAGTTGACATAACCTCACTTGCTAGGGCACACGCCCCGTTAAATTGAAGAACGATCCCGTTTGGGTTTTGCCCTCGTGGTGGGTGACTCCCAAGCAACGCATTTAACGGCGGCCGAACGCCGGCCGGCGATAATGTAGCCATGATGGCGCTTGCGCTGCTGCCGACTCCGGCACACCGCCGGCCGGCCGGATGACGGCGATCTATCTTGGCCTCGCCTGGATGGCCGGCATCTGGCTGGCCAATCAGTTCGGCCTCCGGCCGGAGACGAGCCTGGCGGCCGCTGGCCTGACCCTGGCCGGCAGCCTGCTCCTC
>JBOGUG010000416.1:0-5795 GCA_050696115.1 Promineifilaceae bacterium (SeqCode)
CGCTAGTGCTGTTTTACACGCCGGCTAGCTTTTACGCCTGGAACGCCTCGGACGCCGGCGTGCCGGTGGCGGAGCTTGCCTTTGACGCCGTGGACGCTGAGGGCCACCCGGCCGGCTTCGGCTTTGCCGGCGCTTCCTGGGCGCTCTATTTTCCCCTGATTGAGCCGGGCAAATGTGACCGGATTGACATCCTGGGCGCAGCGCCGGCCGACCCCCCGGCCGAATGCCAGGGCTACAACGCCGTTGTCACGCCCCAGGCCAGCGAAGGGGCCGTCTTTTGGATCGAGCGGCCGGGCGTTAGTCGCTTTCGGGTGCTTTACGCCGGGGTGCAGGTGGGCCAATGTCCGCTCGGCCGCGGCGAGTGCCAGGTGGCGCTGCCGGCGCCGGCCGGGGAAGGCTAGCCAGCCCGTGAAGGCGAAGCTCGTTGCCCTGCTCAAACTGACCCGGCCGATGAACGCCTTCAGCGGCGCCCTGGCCGTGATCTTGGGCGGCTACGTGGCGGGAACCGGCGCCTGGGACCGCGTTGCCCTGGCGGCGGCCGCCACCGCCCTGATTACGGGCGCGGCCAACGCCTGGAATGATTATTTGGACATTGACACCGACCGCATCAACCAGCCCCAGCGCGTGTTGCCGGCCGGCATGATCTCGCCGGCCGCGGCCGTGAACTTGTCGCTGGGACTGACGGCGCTGGGTCTGATCCTGGCGGCCCTGGTGGGGCCGGCGACCTTCCTGATCGCCGCCGCCGCCAGCCTGCTTCTTTACCTGTACTCCTGGAAATTAAAAAGCAGCGTTCTGCTGGGCAACGCGGTGGTGGCGCTGACCTCGGCCATGAGCGCCGTGTTCGGCGGCGTGGCGGCCGGCAACGCCCGGCCGACATTCTGGCTGGCGCTCATCATCCTGACAGCCATCATGGGCCGCGAAGTCCTGAAGACGCTGGCCGATTACGAGGGTGACCTGCGCCAGCGGGTGCGCACCATCGCCACCACCTGGGGCCGCCGGCCGGCGCGCATGGCCTTTTACGGTTTCACGGCCGCCACCGTCTGGGTCATGATGCTCCCCTACCTGCTCAAAGTCTACCAGCCCATCTACGCCTACGTGGTGGCCTTCGGCGTCTACCCCATGATCTTGTACGCCTTGACCAAGGTGCATCGCAACGCCTCAAGCCGCCAACTGGAGCGCGTCAGCCAACTGATGAAGCTGGATTTTCTGGTCTGGTTTGTGGCTGTGCTGCTGGGGGCGGCCGGCTGAGGTCGGGCTGGCCTCAGCCTTCGCTCGCGGCCTCGGCCGGGGCCTGGCTGACTGAGCGGCCGTTCAACAGCCACTCCTGGGCGTCAAACGGCTCGGCGCCGTCGCCAGAGGCTGGCCGGGCGGGCAGGTAGCTGCCATCGGCTTGCAGGCGGCGCGCCTTGGCCGTGTCCGCCAGGTAAACCTCAAGCACGCTCTCCACAATCTCTCGCTGCAAGAGCGGATCTTCGACCGGGTATAACACCTCGATGCGGCGGTCAATGTTGCGCGGCATCAGGTCCGCGCTGCCGAGATAGACGGCCCGGTCGCCCCCGTTGTGGAAGTAATAAGCGCGGCTGTGTTCCAGGAAGCGGCCGACAATGCTGGTCACCCGGATATTTTCGCTGACGTCCTGGATGCCCGGCCGCAGGCAGCAAATACCGCGCACCAGCAAATCAACCTGAACACCGGCCTGGGAAGCTCTATAAAGGGCTGCGATCAACTCCTGATCCATCAGCGCATTCAGCTTGAGAATGATCCGGCCGCGCTCCTTGTGGCTCGCCTCGCGCTGGATGAAGCGCAATAAATGCTTGCGCAGGTTCACCGGCGCGACCAGAAATTTTCGATAGCTGTCCTGCTTAGAGTAGCCGGTCAGGTAATTGAACAGTTCGGAGGCGTCGGCCCCGATCTCCTCATCGCCCGTCATCAGCCCCAGATCGGTGTAAAGTCGGGCCGTCGTCGTGTTGTAATTGCCCGTCGAGAGGTGCACGTAGCGGTGGATACCGTCCCGCTCGCGACGCACCACCAGGCACAATTTGCAGTGCGTCTTGAGGCCGATGATGCCGTAAACGACGTGCACGCCGGCCTTTTCCAGGGCGCGGGCCCATTCGATGTTGCTCTCCTCGTCGAAGCGCGCCTTTAGTTCCACCAGCACCGAGACCTGCTTGCCGTTCTCCCGGGAGCGCATGAGCGAATGGACGACCGGCGGGTCGGGCCCAACCCGGTAGAGCGTCATCTTGATGGCCAGCACGTCGGGGTCATCGGCGGCCGCGTTGACGAAATCCACCACCGGCCCAAAGCTCTCATAGGGATGGTGCAGCAGCACATCGCGCCGCTTCAGCACGCTGAAGATGCTCTCGGCCGTCCGCAGCGCGGGCGAAAGGCTGGGCTGCAGCAGCGGGTCCTTGAGCGCCGGCCGCTCCAGGTTGCGCAGTTCCATGAGGCTGCCCAGCCCCAGCGGCCCGTCCATCTGGTAGACGTCGAAGCTGCTTACCTGCAAGTTGTGAATGAGCAGATCGCGAATGTCGGCCGGCATTTCGTCGTCAATTTCCAGCCGCACCGCAAAGCCGAAGTGACGCCGGCGCAGGCTCTGCTCAATTGAAAGCAGAAGGTCATCGGCTTCCTCCTCCTGAATCTCCATGTCTGTGTTGCGGGTCACCCGGAAGGGGTAGGCGGCCACTATCTCCATGCCGGGAAAGAGGCGATCCAAGTTGGCGGCAATGACCTGCTCCACCCAGACAAACTTCTGCACGGCCGGCGGCACCAGCTCATCCGGGTCGAGCGGGTTGACCGGAACCAGGCGCGGCAGCGTGGCCGGCACCTTAAGCCGGGCGAAGCGCACCCAGCCGTTGGCCGGGTCGCGCAGCACCACCGCCAGGTTAAGGCTCAGGTTGGAAATGTGGGGGAAGGGGTGGCTGGGGTCGAACAGCAACGGCGTCAGGACGGGGAAGATTTCGCGCTCGAAGTAATCGCGCAGCTTCTTTTTGTGGCTGCGCTTCAAATCCTGGTGATCCAGCACGTGGATGCCGGCTTTTGCCAGCTCGGCCCGCAGCGGCCCACACCAATAGTCCATTTTCTGCTCTTCGAGGGCTGTCACCGCCCGCTGCACGGCCGCCAGTTGCTCGCGCGCGGTCAAGCCATCCGGCGGCCGGTCGGTCACGCCCAACATCACCTGCTGCTTGAGGCCTGAGATGCGCACCATGAAAAACTCATCCATGTTGCTGCAGAATATGGCCAGGAACTTGACGCGTTCCAGCAACGGGTGGCCCAGGTCATAAGCCTCCTCAAGCACGCGGCGGTTGAACTCAATCTGGCTCAGCTCGCGGTTGATGTACAGGCTGGGGTCGCGCAGGTTTACCGAGGCCATGGGCACAGTATAATCTCCCCAATGAGCCGGTTGCAACCGCCATCCTTGGCCCGCTATTTGCTGGCGGGGGTATTACTGCTGGTCGCCTGCCGGCCGGCGGCCGGGCTGCCCGCCCCGGATGTGGGCGGCCCACCGGCAGCTTTCACGCCGCCGCCCACGCCGCCCATCTTCGGCCCGGGGCAACCCGACGCGGCCGCGCTCAGCCCCGCGCAGGCGGGCCAGCCGGCGACGCCAACCCTGAACCCAGGGCTGCCGAGCGCCACCCCTTGGCCCTCGCCGCGGCCGCCGACGGCCGCGCCCAGCCGAACGCCCAGCCCGCGGCCGGGCGTCGGCGTCGGGCTAGCAGCCGGAGCGGGCGTGCCGGCCGAGCTGCGCCAGGCCCTGATCGATTTCGCGGCCGGCCAGCCCGACATGTATGGTTGGGAGGCGGCCGAGGCGCCGCGCCAGGTGCGCCTGACCGCCGGCCGGGGCCAGCCGCTGGCGAATTGGCTCTATGTGGTCGCCGCCCCCTTCGCCACGCTCCAGGACGCCATGAGCCTGGATGAGGTGCGCGCCGGCTGGGCCCAGGGGGCCAACGGCGCCGGCCGGCTGGTGCTCGACGAGGAGAGCGCGGCCGCTTTTGGCGCGCTGTGGGGTCCGGCGGCGGCCTCAGCCTGGATCGTCAGTCCGGCCGAGTTACCTTCGGCTTTGTGGGCCGCCCGGCCGGCCTGGACGCTGTACCCTTTCGAGCGCCTGCAACCTGACCTGAAGGTGCTGAGCGTGGACGGTGCTTCGCCGCTGGCGGCCGACTTCCGGCCGGAGGCCTGGCCGCTGTGGCTGCCGGTTGGCCTGGAAGGCGACCCGGGGGCCGTGGCGCGGCTTGAGGCCGCCTGGCCCGGCCCGGCCGCCAACTACGACCCGGCCGGCCTGACACGGGTCGCCATGACGGGCGTGACCGCCCTCGGCCGGGCCACAGCCTACCAGATGGAAGTCCAGGGCATCACCGCCCCTGGGGTGGCGGTGGCGCCGGCCATGCAGGCAGCCGACATCGCCCACGTGAGCCATGAAGTGGCCTTTGCGCCCGACTGCCCCTATCCCAACCCGATCGGCGATCCGATTTTTTGCGCCCGGGACGGCTACCTGGAGCTGCTGCGCTCGCTGGGCACGGACGTCGTCGAGCTGACCGGCAACCACGTCAACGATTGGGGCACAGCCAACCTGGCGCACACCATCGAGCTATACGAGGCGGCCGGTATGCGCACCTTTGGCGGCGGCCGCAACCTGGAGGAGGCGGGCCGGCCGGCGCTCTTCGAGCACAACGGCAACCGGATCGCCTTCGTCGGCTGCAACCCGGTGGGCCCGGCCTACGCCTGGGCCACAGCCGGCAGCGCCGGCTCGCGGCCGTGCGACTACGCCGCCTTCCAGGCCCAGATCGGCGAGCTGAGCGCCCAGGGCTATCTGGTCATCGCCACGCTGCAATACGGCGAGTTCTACCACTACGCGCCCACGCCCCAACAGGCGGCCGACTTCGGCGCGCTGGCCTCGGCCGGCGCGGCCGCAGTGAGCGGCAGCCAGGGCCATCATGCCCAGGGCTTTGCCTTCGAGGATGGGGCTTTCATCCATTACGGGCTGGGTAACCTGTTCTTCGACCAGATGCAGATGCTGGGCACGCGTCAAAGCTTCATTGATGTCTACACTGTCTATCAGGGCCGGCTGATCCACGTTGAATTGGTGACCAGCCTGATTGAGAACTACTGCTGCCCGCGCACGATGACCGCGGCCGAGCGGGGCCAACTGCTTCTATCAGTCTTCAGCGCCAGTGGCTGGTAGGCCGGGCCTAAAGGGCCGGGATTTGGGGATTGGCTATTTAAGACCCGAAGAGCCGCCCCGAGCAGGGCTTCAATCCGGCTCGTCCTCGGCCAGCCGCGCCGCCAGCGCCCGCAGGCCCAGCGCATAGGAGCGCCAGCCGAAGCCGGCGACCATCCCTAGGCAGACCGGCGCGATGAGCGAGCGGCGCCGGAACGGCTCGCGCGCCTGGACGTTGGATAGGTGCACTTCGACGGCCGGCAGGCTGACGGCCGCGATGGCGTCGCGCAGGGCGTAGCTGGTGTGGCTGTACGCGCCGGGGTTGATCAGGATGCCGGCCGCCCAGCCACGGGCTTCGTGGATGGCGTCAATCAGCGCACCCTCGTGGTTGGAGTGCAGGGCGCGCACCTCCAGACCAAGCTCGGCGGCCAGCTCGGCCAAGCGGCGATCAATCTCTGCCAACGTCAGCCGGCCGTAGAGTTCCGGCTCGCGCAGCCCCAGCAGATTCAAATTCGGCCCGTGTAGCACCAGGATTCGCAGCACAGCGCCATTATAACCTCCCGCAGGCTCTTGACCTGGGGGAGGTCCAATATCGGATTTGGCGCTCCCGACCGCGGCCGCCGGCCGTCCCGGAATCGGG
>JBOGUG010000417.1:0-5584 GCA_050696115.1 Promineifilaceae bacterium (SeqCode)
CCGCTGGACGGTCCCGGCCGACGCCTGGGTTGACTACAGCCACCTGAATACGCGGGGGGCGCGCGTTTTCAGCCAGTGGCTTGGCGGCGAGTTGACGCTAATGGCCGGCCGCGAGCAGCAGGAGCAAGCGGCCTCCAGCCTTCCCTGACACTCCGATGGCGATCACATCGCTGCAATTCGCCGGTTTCAGCCTGGGCGTCCTGGCCGTCTACTACCTGCTGCCGCGCCGGCCGCAAAACACCTGGTTGCTGCTGGCCTCCTACGCTTTTTGCGTGGCGTGGGCCTGGCCGTTTGCCCTGATCTTGCTGCTGGTGACGCTGGTCAACTTCGTCATAGCGCAGCAATTGGAACCGGCCGAGTACCGCAGGGCGCTCTTGGGGTTGGGCATCGGGTTCAACGTTCTAGTCCTGGCCTCCTTCCGGCTCGCCCAATTCTTCGTGCCCGACCTTGAGCAGTTGTTCAACCAGATCGGAATCAGCACCGAATTGGGCGTTGTGGCGCTACTCGTCCCGGTCGGCCTATCTTTTTACGTCCTTCAGAACATCTCATACCTGGTTGATGTGCATCGCCTCCAGGTGGCGCCAAGCCATGACCTCGTTGATTATGCGCTTTATCAGGCATACTTTCCCAGGCTGCTGGCCGGCCCTATTGAGCGGGCCGGCGCGTTCTTACCTCAACTGGCGCAACCGCGGATCGTGGATAACGAGCTACTGGCCCGTAGCCTAGCGCTGATCGTCGCCGGTGCGGTCCGCAAGATACTCATTGCCGACTCGTTGACAGCCGCCATCCCGGCCGACCTGCTCCAGGCGCCGGAATTCTTCTGGGCGCCCGAACTCTTCATTTGGCTGGTCGTATTCGCCTTTGCCCTTTACAATGACTTTGCTGGCTACACCAGCATTGTTCGCGGGGTGAGCGGCCTCTTCGGCATCGAGCTGTCACCCAACTTTCAGTTCCCCTACTTTGCCCGCAACTTCGCCGAGTTCTGGAACCGCTGGCACATCACCCTGTCGCACTGGCTGCGCGACTATATTTTTTTTCCAAGCGCGCGCGGGCTGCTCAGGCGCTTTCCCGGCCGCCAGCGGCCGATCAACCTCATCATGCCACCCATGGCGACCATGCTAATTAGCGGCCTGTGGCACGGCGTCAGCCCCTCGATGCTGCTCTGGGGCGGCCTGCACGGCGTCTATTTGATCCTAGAGCGCCTGCTGGCCCTGCGCCGGCCGGCCGCGCCGCCCGATCGCCAGCCGCGTTGGCGTCAGGGCCTGGCCATGGCGGCCGTTTTCACGCTGGTCGTGTGGGCCTGGGTGCCCTTCTGGATGGAACTGCCGCAGGCGCTGGCGTACTGGGCGGAGCTACTGACGAACTGGACGAACGTGGGTCTCCGCTACGGCAGCCTGCTGGTCCTCGTGCCGTTCGTGGGGCTGGCGGCCGGCCTGGACGCGATTCTATATCGCGCCCAAGGTCGTGAGCTCTTTTGGCGTCTGCCCCGTTTGGCTCGGGCCGCGCTGATCGCGACGGCGTTGTTCGCGCTCATCGTTGCCACACGCAGCACGGTGGCGCCATTCGTCTACCAGGGGTTCTAGGCAGGAGGGCTCGTTGGCAGTGGTGGACGCCTTTGGCCTGGTCGGCATGTATGCGGACTCCCCGCTGCCGCTCGAATCGGGCTTCTGAATGGATACTGAACCCAGAGCAGCCCGCCTTAAGCGGTCGCCGGGCCAGTTGCTGCTGGCCGTACTCTCCGGGGGCCTGGTGGTAGCGGCCGCCTTGGGCGCCGAGCCGCTCGGCCGGCGCAGCAGCCAGACGCCTATCCCGGCCGAGTTGGACTGGGCAGACCACGGCCCCATTTTCGCGGCCGGCGAGCCGGGCGACTGGGATCGCTATCTGTTCGGCGGCTTCACGACCTCGGCCGTGCGGCGCAATGGCACGACCTATTTGTACTACCAGGGCGCCAGCGGCTACCGCGAGGGGGCCGACGAGACGGTCACGTTCCGCGCCATCGGCCTGGCCACCAGCAGCGACGGTCTCCATTTTGTTAAGGCGGCCGCCAACCCGGTGCTGACCTGGACGCCGACTGACGGCGAGGAGGAAGGCGCCGCCTCGGGCGCGGTCACGCTGGACAGCCGGGGGGTCTTCTGGCTCTTTTACGGGGCGAACACGGCCTATAGTCAGACGCAGGTGAACGCCGACGGCCGGCTGGCGCGGTCGGCCGATGGCCTTGATTTCGCCGATCTGGGCGTGGTGCTCAGCCACCAGGACGAGACGATCTGGGGCAGCGGCGATGAGTTGTTTCCGATCCTGGCCCTATACGACGGCGGCCGCTGGATCGTCTATTATCTGCCCAACGGCGGCCTGCGAGGGCGCAACCTGGGCGTCGCCTGGGGCGCGCAGCCCGACGCGCTGACCCATTCGGCCGGCGTTCGCAGCGGCCTGGGGGCCGTTTCGGCCTGGGGGGCGGCCGGCGCGGCCGAGATCGGGCCGGACGAGTACGCCATCTTCCTCAATGACGTGGGTCGGCGGCGCATGGAAGTGCGCCTGATGACGCTGGACGCGCCCCACCGCCTCAGCCGGCCGGTGGCCAGTTACGCGTTCGACAACGCCACGCAGGGCACGGTGCTGCTGGACCGCCCCGGCCGCGCCTGGTATCTGTATTACCGGACGGAGGGCGGTTATGGTGTCAGGCTGGCGTCGCTCGGCGGCCTGGAGCTGGCGGCGCCGCCAACGTCGGAGGCTCTGATGATTGAGGCGCCGCGCTATGAGTGAGCTCAACCTCGGCCTGAGCGCCGGGCCGCCGGCCGGCCCAGAGGGCCCGATCGCTGCCATCATCCTGACCTACAACCAGGCGGCGACCACGCTGGCATGCCTGGAGAGCCTGCTGGCATGCGCTGGGCCGCCGTTCCGGGTGCTGGTGTGGGACAACGGCTCGACGGACGCAACGGCCGAGCGCGTCGGCCTGAGCTACCCGCACGTCATGCTCCACCAGGAGCCAAGCAACCTGGGCGTGGCGGGCGGCCGGAATGCGGCCGCCCGCTTGGCGCTGGCGTCCTGGCGGCCAAGCCATCTGCTTTTCCTGGACAACGATATGCTGGTGGAGCCAGACTTTGTCGGCGCGCTCTGGCGGCCGTTCAGGGACGACGGCCGGCTGGGGCAGACGCAGGCTAAGCTGCGCTTTATGCGCGACCGGGGGCGGCTAAACGACGGCGGCGGCGCCCAGATCAACTACCTTTTGGGCCAGATCAGGCCGGTCGGCTTCGGCGAGCCTGACAAGGGCCAGCACGACCGCGTCAGGCCTTGCGTGGCCTGCGGCGGCGCCATGCTGGTGCGGGCTGACCTGTTCGAAGCATTGGGCGGCTTTGACCCCCTCTTTGGCCCCTTCGGGCCGGAAGACCTGGACTTTTCGCTGCGGCTACGCAAGGCCGGCTACAAGGCCCTCTACATCCCCCAGGCAGTGGCCTACCACCAGGTGAGCCACACTTTCGGCCGGGGCTACACCGAGGAGTACGCCCGCTACAAGTCAAAGCATTGGCGCCTGTTCTTGCGCCGCCACGCCACGCGCTGGCAAAAGCTGGGCTTTTACTTGGCCGGCGCGCCTTACCTTGCGTTGCGCATGGCGGTGCGCGAAGGGCGCAGGGGCAACCTACGCGCTCTGCGCGGCGCGCTGCGCGGCCTGGTGGATCCTCACTAGGAACAGGCTAAAGCGCGCCCCGGCCGCGGCCGGCCGTTCAGCAACCCCCGCAGGTTTCGAAACTCCGGGGGTTTTTTGTGCGCTATATGTGCCTCAGTGTGCTACAATCTGCCAGATATGGCGTTGACCGAGACACAGGCCGCGGCCTTGCCAGAGGCCCCGGCCGCCGGCCGCAGCTTCTACCGCCTTCAGGTGGGGGCGCGCCCAGGCCAGCCGGCCGGCGCCGGCCGCGACCAACTCCGCGCCGCCCAACACATCGCCCCGGCTGTGACCGGCTGGGACGCGTATCGGCTCTATTACGTTGAGGGCGACCTCAGCCCGGCCGAGGTGAGCGCCCTGGCGGCCAAGCTGCTGGCCGACCCGGTGAGCGAGACGTTCAGCCTGGCGCGGTGGCTGGCTGAAGGCTGGCAGGCTTTGGCCGAACCCAATGGCCGCCCGGCCGGTGGCGCCAGCATCGAAGTGGCTTTCCTGCCCGGCGTCACCGACGCGGCGGCCGAGAACCTGGTGCGCGCCGCCGGCCTGCTGGGCCTGGACGTGGCCCGGGCGGCGACCGGCCGGCGCTACCACTTGGGCGGCGCGCTCGACGACGCCGGCCTGCATGCCTTGGCGACCGGCCTGTTCGCCAACCCGGTGATCCAGCGCTGCGCCCTCAACCGGCCGCTGCCGCCGCCCTTCCCCGCCTACCCGGCGGCCGCCGCCAGGGTCGAACGCATCCCCCTGCGCGCGGCCGGCCCGGCCGAGCTGGCCGCCATCAGCCGGCAGCGCCGGCTGGCGCTCGACGCGGCCGAAATGGCCGCTATCCGGGCCCATTATCAGAAGGAAGGCCGCGACCCGACCGACGTCGAGCTGGAGACGCTGGCCCAGACCTGGTCGGAGCACTGCGTTCACAAGAGCTTTAAGGCCGTCATCCATTACCGCGGCCCGGCCGGGCCAGATGCGGGCGCGCCGCCGGCCGAGCTGACCCTGGACGGCCTGCTGGCCAGCACCATCCGCCGGGCGACGGAAGCGGTGAACAAGCCCTGGGTGCGCTCGGCCTTCGTGGACAATGCCGGCGTCGTCGCCTTCGACGAGCAGTGGGATCTGGCCTTCAAAGTTGAGACCCACAACCACCCCTCGGCGCTGGAGCCGTTCGGCGGCGCCAACACCGGCGTGGGCGGCGTCATCCGCGACGTGCTGGGCGTCAGCGCCCGGCCGATCGCCGTCACCGACGTCCTCTGCTTCGGCCCGCCGGATTTGCCTGAGAGCGAGCTGCCGGCCGGCGTGCTGCACCCCGGCCGGGTGGCGGCCGGGGTCGTGGCCGGCATTGAGGATTACGGCAACAAGATGGGCCTGCCGACGGTCAACGGGGCCATCCTGTACGCGCCGGGTTACACCTCCAACCCGCTGGTCTACTGCGGCTGCCTGGGCATCGCGCCGCGCGGCAGCCACCCCAGTGGGGCCGAAGCCGGCGACCTGATCATCGCCCTGGGCGGCCGCACCGGCCGAGATGGCCTGCGCGGGGCGACCTTCTCCAGTATGGAGATGGACGCCCAGACGGGCGCGGTCGCCGGCAGCGCGGTGCAAATCGGCGACCCCATCCGCGAGAAGCAGTTGATGGAGGTGGTCCTGCGTGCCCGCGACGAGGGGCTGTACCACGCCATCACCGATTGCGGCGCGGGCGGCTTTTCTTCGGCCGTGGGCGAGATGGCCGGCCGGCTGGGGGCGCGGGTCGAGCTGGCCCAGGCGCCGCTCAAATATCCCGGCCTGCTCCCCTGGGAGATCTGGCTGAGCGAGGCCCAGGAGCGCATGATCCTGGCCGTGCCGCCGGCCAACTGGCCCCGCCTTCAGGCCCTGTGCCGGGGGCAAGACGTCGCGGCGGCCTGCCTGGGCGCCTTCGAGGCCAGCGGCCGGCTGCGCCTGAGT
>JBOGUG010000418.1:0-1232 GCA_050696115.1 Promineifilaceae bacterium (SeqCode)
GCATAAGTCGAAGGGCGGCTATTACTCAGAGTAGCGGCGGAACAGCAGGGCGGCGTTGGTTCCCCCGAAGCCGAACGAGTTGCTCAAAGCGTATTCAAACTGGGCTGGGCGGGCCTTGTTCGGAATGTAATCCAGGTCGCAGTCCGGGTCGGGCGTCTCGTAGTTGATCGTCGGCGGCAGAGTCTGGTCGCGGATGGCGAGCAAGGAAAACACCGCTTCCATGGCCCCGGTAGCGCCCATCACGTGGCCGGTCATGGACTTGGTCGAGCTGACAGCAACGTCGTAGGCGTGCTCGCCTAGGGCGGCCTTGATGGCCTGGGTCTCGTTGGCGTCGTTGAGCGGCGTGGCAGTGCCGTGGGCGCTCACATAGTCCACTTCTTCGGCCGCAATGCCCGCGTCTTGCAGCGCCAGCAGGATGGCGCGGGCCGCGCCCAGCCCGCCTTCGGCCGGAGCCGTAATGTGGAAGGCGTCGCTGGTGGCCGCGTAGCCGACGATCTCGCCCAGAATGGTTGCGCCGCGCGCCAGGGCCAGCTCCAGATGTTCCAAGACCAACATGCCGGCGCCTTCGCCGACCACCAGACCATCGCGATCCCTGTCGAACGGCCGGGGCGTGCCGCTGGTGCGCTTTGAGGTGGCCCCGGCCTGCTCGAAGCCGCCGATGGCGACCGAGGTCATGACCGACTCGGTGCCGCCGGTCAGGGCGGCGTCCAGCTCGCCGCGCCGGATGGCGCGAAAGGCGTGGCCGATGGCGTCATTGCCGGCCGCGCAGGCTGTCGTGATGGTAATGTTGGGCCCGGTCAGGCCATAATCAATGCCCAGCATGCCGGCTGAGCCGTTGGGCATGATCATGGTGACGCCGAAGGGGCTGAGGCGGCGCAGGCCGGTTTCCATCAGGGTCTTCTGTTGCTCAACCAGCGTGCTGATGCCGCCCACCCCAGTGCCCACGAAGACGCCGGTGCGCTCGCGCAGCCCATCGCTCAGCGGCAGGCTCGCCTGGCCCATCGCCTCGTTGGCGGCCACGGTGGCCAACTGCTGGCAGCGGTCGCGGCGGCGGGCGTCGCGCCGGCCGATCGCCTCGGCCGGGTCAAACGCCTTGACCTCGCACACGCCGCCGGAGACGTGCTCGCCGCGCGGGATAAGGCTAAAGTCGCCGAAGCCGGAGCGGCCGGCCAACAGCCCGGCCCAGGTCTCCTCGGCCGTGTGGCCGACGGCCGAGATGACGCCTACACCGG
>JBOGUG010000419.1:0-5173 GCA_050696115.1 Promineifilaceae bacterium (SeqCode)
GCCTGGAGGCCCATAACGGGGCCGCCGGCCGGCCCACGGCCGATTTGCTGCGCTTCCTGGAGGCGCGCGGCTTCAGCCTGCGCGTCCGGCCGAACCCGGTCCACCCTGAGCTGGCCTTGATCTATGCCCAAAGGCAGCCGCCGGTCGCCAATTAGCCTTGATTTCGTAGGGGCACAACCCCTGTGGCTGCCCGCTGGCGAGTGGGCGAGCGCCGCCGTCCGCCGCTATGCGCCCGCTGACCGACTTGGTAGATCCGGCCGGCGCGACTATACTGGCCCTGTTCGGGGAGCGACAGGAGGTGCTGATGAAACGCCTGGCAACCCTGGCGGCCATCGCGGCCGGCCTTATCGTCGCCACTCTGGTGGTTGGGGCAGCCGGCGTCCGCTCGACCGCCCAGGCCGCGCCACAGGTCGTCTGTGCCCACCGCCTCTTCATTGCCGCCATCTTGGGCGGCGGCGATTCGCCCCCCGGCAGCGAGCAGCCCGTGTGTGGCCCTGGCGCGCCGGCCGACTTTAACGGCGACGGCTTCGCCGACCTGGCCATCGGCGCCATTGGCGAGGCCGAGGCGGACATTCTGAACGCCGGCGCGGTCAACGTGCTCTACGGCTCGGCCGGTGGCCTCACCGCCGCTGGCAGCCAACTCTGGAGCCAGGCCAGCGAAGGGGTACTGGGCGAACCGGCCGCCGACGAATATTTCGGCGCCACCCTCACGCCAGGCGACTTCGACGGCGACGGCTTCAGCGACCTTGCCATTGGCGTCCCAGCCGATGACGTCGGCAGCGTTCAGGCGGCCGGCTCGTTCCACGTCCTGTACGGCTCGGCCGCCGGCCTATCGGCCAACGGCAACCAGTTGTGGACCCAGGACAGTGACGGCGTGCAGGACGCGGCCGAGTTCAACGACGCCTTTGGGGCCGTGCTGGCGGCCGGCGATTTCAACGCCGACGGCTACGCTGACCTGGCCGTTGGCGTGGTGGGCGAGAATTGGGAGGAGGTGGCCGACGCCGGCGTGGTAAGCGTCTTTTACGGCTCGGCCGTGGGGCTAACGGCGGCCGGCAATCAATTGTGGGGCCAGGCCAACCTGTTGGTGGAGGATGAGGCCGAGGCCTCCGACCATTTCGGGGCCGCCCTGGCCGCCGGCGATTTCGATGCCGATGGGGCCGATGACCTGGCCATTGGTGTGCCAGATGAGGATTTGGAAGGGCTACTCGACCCAGGCGCGGCCCACGTGCTTTTCGGCTCAGCGGCCGGCCTGTCGGCCGAGCGCAACCAGTTCTGGACGCAGGCGCAGTTGGGCGACGAGATCGGCGAGGTAGACCGCTTCGGGCTGGGGCTGGCGGCCGGCGACTTCAACGCCGACAGCGCCGTCGACCTGGCCATTGGTGTGCCCTTTGAGATCGTGGACGACGAGGGCGCGGCCGGCATGGCCCACGTGCTGTTCGGCGGCCCGAATGGGCCCACGGGAATTGGCGCCCAGATCTGGACCCAGAACAGCGATGGCGTGCTGGATCAGAGCGAGGTGAGCGACTTCCTGGGCTGGACGCTGGCGAGCGGCGATCTAAACGGCGACGGCTGGGACGACCTGGTTATCGGCGCGCCAGGCGAAAGCCTCGCGGATCAGGTTGGCGCCGGTGCGGCCACCATCCTATACGGCAGCCCGGCCGGGCTCACAGCGGCCGGCAACCAGTTCTGGCGCCAGGATGCCGTTCTGATCCCAGATGGGGCCGAGTCGGGCGACGCCTTTGGGGCCGTGCTCAGCATCCTCGACTTCAACGCAGATGGCTACGCCGATCTGGCCGTCGGCGTGGCCTTCGAGACCGTGGGCAAGGTGGCCGGGGCCGGGGCCGTCAACGTCAGCCTGGGCGCGGCCGGGGGTTTGCTGGCCGAAGGCAGCCAGTTTTGGAGCCAGGACAGTGAAGGCGTGGCCGACGACTCTTCCACAAACGAGTATTTTGGCGGGGCGCTCGGCCGATAGCCGGCCGGATTCCGGCACAGCTTGACATCGAACACTTGTTCGTGCTATACTGCCGAACAAATGAGCGAGTCATGGGTGGAACGGTGATCGTGCGAGGAGGCATGAGATGAGTCAGCCACAAAACTTATCCCAACGCCAGCAGAACATGCTGAGTTACATCTGGCGCTATATCGAAGAGTATAGCCGGCCGCCCACCATCCGCGAGATCGGGCAGGCTGTGGATATCAGCTCCACTTCGGTCGTCAATTACAACCTGGGCCGGCTCCAGGAAAAGGGCTTTCTCGATCGCGATCAGGAAGTCTCGCGCGGCCTGCGCCTGACCAACAAAGCGCTGGGCCTCTACCAGCGCGCTTCCCAGGCGGTCGCCAACCTGATTCGAATTCCCTTGGTGGGCGACATCGTCGCCAGCGAGCCGGTTGAGGTTGGCCACGACACCTTCGCCAGTTACGACGAGGAGGACGCCATCGAGCTCAGCCGCACCATGCTGGGCGACAAGAGCGCTGATGGCCTTTTTGCCCTGCGGGTGAGCGGGGACTCGATGATTGACGCCATGGTCAACGACGGCGATATCGTCATCATGCGCCAAACGGACGAGGCACGCAACGGCGACATGGTGGCCATCTGGCTGACGCCGGGCGACACGACCACGCTGAAGTACTTCTACAAAGAGGACAACCGCGTGCGGCTCCAGCCCGCCAACCCGACTATGGGGCCAATTTATGTTAAGCCTTCGGATGTGCGCATCCAAGGCAAGGTGATGTTCGTCCTGCGTAAGACCGCATAATAGCCCGGCCGGTTCGGGGCCAGGCGTCCCTCCCGGTAAGCGATCGCCCAGCCACCTCTTACCTCCCGCGGGTTGCTGACCCCGGGAGGTTTCTCTTTCCCGCATTAGTGTTGCGCTATTGACAACATAGCACATACGTTCTATACTTGACCTCAGACGCCGCAAGCAGCCTCGGCGGCGTCATATGAGGCGAGTATGAGCATCCCAAGTTCCGATCGGCGGCTTCAGCACCGGCTTGAGGTCCAGTCGGCCCAGATCGAGCGGCTGTTTGCCCAACACAATCTCCCCTTCCAGGTGATCGGCGGTACGACCGGCCGGAGGGCGGTCTCGTTCGACCTGCGCGGGCCAGTGACGACAGGTGTGGAGGCGCTACACTCCGCTCGCACAGTCCTGGGCCAGGCGCTTGGCCTGACCGGGCTGCGTCTGGAGCGCGGCCCGGCCGGCTGGCGGCTCGCTTACCAGGCAGAGGAGGCCACGGTCGGCTTGTTACAACTCTTAGACGACCTTCCGGCCGGGGAGACTGGCTTGATCGCGATCGGCCTCGATTTTGACGGCCAAGTGGTGAGCCTGGACCTGCGCGTTGCGCGCGCCGGTGGGGTCCTCGTGGCCGGCGGCCGGGCGGCCGGCAAGACGAACCTCCTGCGCGTAATTGGCGTTAGCCTGGCCCTGACTCATTCCCAATCCGCCTTGCAATTAGCCGTGGTTGAGGCCGCCGGGGGGCCTGGCGCGAGCACGAGCCTTTACCCGCTCAACTACTTGCCTCACCTCCAATTTCCCGTCGCCAGTGCGGCCGATGAGGCCGAGGAAGCACTGCGCTTCCTGGCGGGCGAGGCGGCCTATCGCCAAGAACATGGCATCCAACGGCCGCTGCTTGTTGTCTTGCTAGACGACGTCGATCGGCTCTTGGCGCGCTCGGGCGGGCGTCTGCGCCGGCCGCTGGCCAAATTGCTTCAAGATGGGCCGGAGGCGGGCCTGCGGGTTGTGGCTTCGTTCGCAAGCCTGTCAGACGAGTGGCTAGGGCGGCTGGTGCGCCACAGCGGCGGGCTGCGCTTCACCGGCCAGGCGGCCGACGCTGACGAGGCCCGCCGGCTATCTGGCGTGCCTGACAGCCAGGCAGAGTTTCTGCGCGGCTGGGGCGAATTCTTGGCACTGACGGGCGGACGGCTGGCCCCGTTCCAGGCGGCCCACCTTGACGATTATGACCTCCACTTGGCCCTTACTCAACTGACGCATGCCAGCCGGCCGGCCCTCCTGGCGCTGCCTTTGCCGACCGTGGAGGCTCCGTCGCAGCCGTTCCACTTTGACGGCGAGCGGGTTGAGCTTAACGAACAGACTGACGGCGCCGAGGCTGCGAACGAGTATCGGGTTGAACCAGGAGCGGCCGATGCGGGTGGTGGGGTGGTTTACGAGCCGGATGCGGACTTTGTGGACTGGGACGAGTAGGAGCGAAGGAAATGGACGTGGGCATGTTGTGGCTGGACGATGACAAGCGGGCGACGCTGGAGCAGAAGGTTGAGCGGGCAGCCGAATATTATCGGGAGAAGTACGGGCAGGTGCCGGAGCTTTGCTTTGTAAACAAGGCTGCTTTGGAAGAAGGGCGCTTAGTTGGCGCGATTGAGGTCCGGCCTGCCGGATACATGTTGCCCCATCATTTCCTCCTGGGCCTGAAGGCAGCATAGCGCTGGGGGTGGGCTGCGCGCCCGGCGGTGCCGGCCGGCGATTTATCCCCTTCTCAGTTATAGTCGGCGCCATGTTGCGGCGCCCTTGGATGCTGGCAGGTGTTTGCTTGGCGGGCTTCTTGGCCGGCCTGAGTGCCATCGCGCTCATGGTGACTCCTCTGATCGCGGGCTGGGCACCGGCCGGGCGCTCCGTGTCGGCCCTGGCTCCGGTTGTTATCTACTTCAGCGGCCGGCCGCTCGACCCGGCCAGCGTGACCGGCCGCTTCTCGCTTCAGCCGGCGGTCGAGGGCGATCTTCGGGTCGAGCCTTTTAAGATTCTCTTCTATCCCCGGTGGCCGCTGGACTACGACCAGATGTATACCGTCAGCCTCAACTGGGGCGTGCGCGGTCAGAACGGCCTGCCGCTTTTGTTGCCCGCTCGCCACAGCTTTACCGTCGGCGGCCCACGCCTGGTCTACTTGAGCCAGCCAGAGAGCGAGCCCCAAACCGAGTTATGGCAGGTGGGCGAGGACGGCGGCCGCGAGGTGATCGCCCGCGGGCCGCTGGAAATCTTGGACTTTTCGGTCGCGCCCGACGGCCGCGATACCTGGCTGATGAGCGTGGGGGCGGCCGACGGCAGCCGCGACCTGGTGCTCGGCCCGCACGAGCGGCTTCTCGATTGCCAGGCTGCGCTGTGCTACGATGGCCAGTTGCAGCCCGGCGGCCGGCTGGCGGCCTACACGCGCGCTCCCCAAAGCC
>JBOGUG010000420.1:0-1963 GCA_050696115.1 Promineifilaceae bacterium (SeqCode)
GGCCGCTGCGCCGCTGGCGGCTGCTGGAGCTGGGGGCTGGCCCCGGCCTTCTCCACAGCCCACTGCGCCTCGACGAGCGCATCTTGCACTTCCTGGCCGGGCTGAACTACCTGGACGAGCAGTTGGCCGGCTACGTCACGCCGCTGGCGCCGGCCGAGCTGCTGCCGGCCGGCCACGAGGCGCTGGCGAGGCAGATCGCGGCCACTTGGCTGGCGGCCCAGGAGCGGGCGGCGGGGCCGCTGCCCCTGGTGCAACTGCTGGGCGAGGACGCTGTGGCCCAGGAGATGCTGGCGGCGGCCGCTGGCGGCGCGCTCGGTCTGAACCTGTGGCGGCTGCCGGCCGGGGCGCTGCCGAGCGCGCCGGCCGAGCTCGAGCTGCTGCAACGGCTGTGGGAGAGGGAGGCCATCCTGGGCGGCCGGGCTCTGCTGCTGAGCCTGGAGGGGCCGGATGCGGCCGAAGCCAGCCGGCAAGGGCTGGTCGAGCGCTTTATTAACGGGCTGCACAGCCCGCTGTTCCTGGCCGGCCGGCAGCCGGCCAGGGATCTGCGCCGGCCGGCGCTGCTGGTGGACGTCCGGCCGGTGGCCCACGCTGAGAGGCTGGCCTTGTGGCAGGCGACCGTTGGCCGGCGGGCGGCCGCGCTCGACGGCCAACTGGAGGCGCTGACGGGCCAGTTCCAACTGAACGCGGCCGGCATGCAGGCCGCCTGGCTGGAGGCGACGGCGACCACGCCCGAAACGGAGGATTTGGCGCCGGCGCTGTGGGCGGCCTGTCGCCGCCAAGCCCGGCCACATCTGGAAGAACTGGCCCAGCGGCTGGAGCCGGCCGCCACCTGGGACGACCTGATCCTGCCGGAGCGCGAGCGGGCCATTCTGGCCGATATCGCCCGCTGCCTGCGCTGGCGCAGCCAGGTCTACGAGCGCTGGGGCTTCGCCCGCCGGTCGGAGCGCGGCCTGGGCCTGAGTGCCCTCTTCAGCGGGCCCAGCGGCACCGGCAAAACGCTGGCGGCCGAGGTGCTGGCCAACGCGCTGGGGCTCGATCTGTACCGCATTGACCTCAGCCAGGTGGTAAGCAAGTACATCGGCGAGACAGAAAAAAACCTGGCCCGCGTCTTTCAGGCGGCCGAGGCCGGGGCCGCCATCCTGCTCTTTGACGAGGCCGACGCCCTGTTCGGCCGGCGGAGCGAGGTGAAAGACAGCCATGACCGCTATGCCAATATTGAGATCGGCTACCTGCTTCAGCGCATGGAGGCCTACCGCGGCTTGGCCATCCTGACCACCAATATGAAGGAGGCCCTGGACGGCTCGTTTCTGCGCCGGCTGCGCTTCGTGGCCAACTTTCCGTTCCCGGACGCCGGCCAGCGGGCCGCCATCTGGGCGCGCACCTTCCCGGCCGAGACGCCCACCGAGGATCTCGACCTGGGCCGGCTGGCCCAGCTCAACGTGACCGGGGGCAGCATCCGCAACATCGCCCTGACGGCCGCCTTCTACGCTGCCGCCGAGGGCCGGCCGGTCGGCATGGGCCACATCTTCCGGGCGGCCGAGCGCGAGTACATTAAGCTCGAGAAGAGCATCACCGCCAGCGAAAGCCGCGGCTGGAACGGCGCCGGCAGCCCGGCCGGGATAGGCGCCGGGACGGGTGCGACATGAACCTCATTGTCGAAATTGAGACACTGCTGGTCGAAGGGCTCGGATCGCTAGACGGCCAGGCGCTGCGGGCGGCCGTGGCTCAGGAGCTGGCCCGCCTGCTGCAGGCTGAGGGGCTGGCGACGCCATGGGCCAACCCGGCCGGCGACGACCTGCATCTGTCCGCCCGGCCGGCCGCGATTGGATTGCCGCCAGGGCCGCCCCGCGCCGCGCCCCTGGGCGCGCAGGTGGCCAGGGCCATTTATGGCGGGATCACAGACGCCGGCCAGGGGACGAAAGGAGACGGCCATGGGTCGTAACCAGCCCGCGCGGAGCAGGAA
>JBOGUG010000421.1:0-1986 GCA_050696115.1 Promineifilaceae bacterium (SeqCode)
GTCAGCAGGCTGAGGCCGAAAGCGGCCGCGAAATGGGCGCCGCGGGCCTGCGGCCGGCGCAGCGCCGCGGCCGAGCCGCGCTGGCGGTAGGCTCGCAGCTTGCGGCCCCAGGGCGAGCCGTGCAACGCTTCCAGCCGCTGCGGCGTTACCTGCTCGACGTCAAAGTTGGTCAGCAGGCCGCAGGCCGGGCAGGCGAAGATTAACTGCCAGGGAGAGTCCACGCCCTCGTCATCAGACGTGGCGCGCAGGCCGGAGCTGGGCGCGGCCGTGCCGCACAGAGGGCAGATGATGGCGCTGCCCCAGACGTGGTCGGGCAGCGCTTTCAGGATGGCGTGGGCAGCGGTGCGGCCGGGCATGGGGTAAAAGCGGCTCCGCGTGAAGCCGGCCGCCATTATGAGCCAGGCGGCCGCCTTGGGCAAACGGCCGGGGGCTGCGCGCGACGGCCGCTCAGGCTGCCGCCCGCAGCCGGCTTTGATAAGCCACAAGCTATCTGCTACAGTTCATGGGTTGACCCGGTCTCAAGCAAGGGAAAGGTGACGATGCCACTTTACGAATTTGAGTGCCGCGATTGCGCCAGCAGCTTCGCCGAGCGGCGGCCGTTCAGCCAGGCGAGCCGGGCCGGCGCCTGCCCGGCGTGCGGCAGCCTCAATACCTACAAGCCGCTAAGCAAGGTGGCGGTTCACGCCGCCGGCAGAGCGCGGCCGACCGGCCAGAGCATTCCGCTGTCGCTGGCTGGCAGCGGCTGTGCTTGCGGCGGCCGTGGCTGCGGCTGCCGCCATTAGCCCCACAAACCCTGAGGCGCCGCCAGGGGCGCCTATTCGAGAGTCAACAAAGCGCCAAAGCGGCCGGTGCGCCCTCCTTCGGCCCGGTGGGAGAAAAACAGGTCCAGGTTGCAGGCCGTGCACAAGCCAGCCAGCTCGACCTGGCCCACGCCCGCCTCAAGCAAACGGCGCCGGTTGGCGGCCGGCAGGTCAAACCAGCCTTTCGTCCGTCCGTTGACGCCCGCCGGCCGGCACAGCCCATCCAGCCCGCCAAAAGCCGCCGCGGCGGCCTCCAGCACTTCCGCGCCCACCTCATAACAGCAGGCCCCGATGCAGGGTCCGACGGCCGCCAGCAGCTCGGCCGGACGGCTGCCGAACGCCCGCGCCATGGCCCGCACCAGGCTGCCGGGCAGGTCGGCCAGCGCGCCGCGCCAGCCGGCGTGGCCCAGGCCGATCGCCCCGCGCACCGGGTCGTAGAGAAAGATGGGGGCGCAGTCGGCGAAGTTCATCGTCAGCCCGCAGCCGGACTCAGCCGTGATCAGCCCATCGGCCGGGCCGACGTGCCGACCGTATTCCGCCCGGCCGACGCGGGCCACACGCGCCCCGTGCACCAGGTGGGCATGCACCAGGCTCGCCTGGCTGCGGCCGTGGCTGGCGTAAGCCCGCTCCCGGTTGGCGGCCACATTCGGCCGGCTGTCGGTCACCGAGGCACTCAGGTTAAGGCTGGCAAAGGGGGCCGGGCTGACCCCGCCCTGGCGGGTGAAGACGGCGTGGCGCAGCCGGCCGGTGGCCGGCAGGCTCTCAAAATGCAGGAAGGGGAGGGTTGGCGTGCCGGAATGGCGCATGGGATGGACGGCCGCGTTTGGCTATACTTTACGTCAAGTGCCGCCGCCTACCTACAATAAACCAAGATCGGCCGATCCCCAAATTGGGATCGGGCCTGCGGGGCCGGTTCGCGTGTAGGGGCGGGCCCCCATGCCCGCCCTGGTCCTCGGCCGCGGCACGCCGGGGTTGGGCAGGCGGTTGGGCAGCCACGGGGGGCTGCCCCTACAAGATCGGCGGCCGCCGGCCGGCATCGCTATCCTATGCTATAATCGGCCGGAACATTTGAGCGATGGCTAAGATGCGCAGCGCCAAACGCAGCCCCACCGCCGGCCGCAAGCCCGGCCGTGCCAGCCGGACGGCGGCCGCCAGCCGCAAGAGCAGCTCGGCCCGGCGCAACCCG
>JBOGUG010000422.1:0-1233 GCA_050696115.1 Promineifilaceae bacterium (SeqCode)
TGTGGCGCGGGCATCTTGCCCGCGGCGGGGCCGGCCGGCCCGGAGCCCATTCGCCGGCCGGTGGGGATGTGGGCAGGGCACGTTGCAACGTGCCCCTACGAATCGCCCTTAAGCCAAAAAATCCCCAGCTCCCCTAATCCCGGCCGAATTTTCCCCATATCCCGGCCGCATTCACCCCGGCCGCAGACTCTCGGCCGACGCAGCCTGGGCCTAAACCAGCCTTAAAGTAGGTAGACAGCGGGCCGGCGCTCGGCTATACTATTGCTACCGGCCCGTTTTTGACCCCGCTTTCGTTTGGCGCCGATTTTCCAAGCCCAAACAAACTGCATACACGCTGAACACGTTAGCTGCCTGTGGGTTAGGCTGGCGCTGGAGGAGTAGGAATGATGTATCAAGACAACGTCGTTTACCTGACCAAAGAAGGCTTAGAAAAGATCCACGCCGAGCTAGAACACCTCAAGAATGAGCGGCGGACCGAGTTGGCGGCCCGCCTGCAGGCCGCCATCGCCCAAGGCGACCTGTCGGAAAACGCCGATTACGAGTACACCAAGCAGGAACAGGCCTTCGTGGAAGGCCGCATTAAGGAGCTGGAGGCGTCGCTGCGCCGGGCCGAGATCATTGACAGCAACGGCCGGGCCGACAAGGTGCGCGTGGGCAGCACGGTAACGCTGCTGGCCGAAGCGGCCGGCGCCGAGCCGGAGACCTACTTCATCGTCGGCGTTCACGAAGCTGACCCGGCCAACGGCCGCATCTCGAACGAATCGCCCATCGGCCGGGCCCTGCTCGGCGCGAAAGTGGGCCAGACGGTGGTCGCCGAAGCGCCGGCCGGCCAGCTCCGCCTGACTGTCAAAGAGATCCGCTGACCGGCCGCCGGCGGCTACAGCCAGCAGACAAGCCAACCTCCCGCAGCTTTCCAGGCTGCGGGAGGTTTTTTGTTCCCTAGTGGGGATAAGTAGGCCAAAACTGTGGATAAGCGCCAAAGAATGTGAATAAAGTGGCGGGCTATCCCGCCCAAATGGCCCGGCCGGGCGCGGCCATCGCCAATGACCGGCCGATTCGCGCCGCCTATAACCAATGGGCGCGGAATGCGGCCGAGATTTGGGGATTAGGGGGATTTATGCTTAATCGCCCCTCACCCCTGGCCCCTCTCCCCGCCGGGTAGAGGGGAACGGCGACTGCGCCCGGCGCGGTTGGAGCGCGGGCTGGCGCCCGCAGACGGGCTGGAAGCCCGTC
>JBOGUG010000423.1:0-4230 GCA_050696115.1 Promineifilaceae bacterium (SeqCode)
GACGGGCTTCCAGCCCGTCGGCGGGCGCAGCCCGCATCACCGGGGCGGACATCCCACGGGCCTGCGGCCCGGCCGGTTCGTAGGGCGCACGGCCGTGCGCCCCTACCTATTGCAGATACTGGCGCAGGTGGCCGGCGAAGCTAGGGTGGCGCAGCTTGCGCAGCGCCTCCTTCTCCAGTTGGCGGATGCGCTCGCGGGAGAGGCCGAACATCTCGCCCACCTCTTTCAAGGTGCGCGACTCGCCGTCCTGGAGGCCGTAGCGCAGGCGCAGGATGCGCGCCTCGCGCGGCGTCAGCTGATCCAGGATCTCGCTGATCTCCTCGGTCAGCATGTTCTGGGCGACCGTCTCGGCCGGCTGGGGCAGCTCGATGTCCTCGATGAAGTCGCCCAGCTCGGCGTCCGACTCGTCGCCCACCGGCCGCTCCAGATGGACCGGCTGGCGGCTGGTGCGCAGCATCCAGCGGACGCGTTCGGCCGGCAATTCCATGTTCTCGGCGATCTCCTCGGCCGTCGGCTGGCGGCCGAGCTCCTGCTCCAGCTCCTGGGCTACCTGGTAGAGCTTGCTGATGCGGCCGCCCAGGTGGGCCGGGATGCGGATCGTCCGGCCGTGGTTGGCCAGGGCGCGGGTCACCGCCTGACGGATCCACCAGGTGGCGTAGGTGCTGAAGCGGTTGCCGCGCCGGTAGTCGTACTTTTCGACGGCCTTCATCAGGCCGACGTTGCCTTCCTGGATGAGGTCGAGGAACTGGAGGCCGCGGCCGCGGTATTTCTTGGCGATGCTGACCACCAGGCGGGTGTTGGCCCGGATCAGGTGGGCGCGGGCGGCCTCGCCGATCTCCTTGGCCCGGTAGAGGTCGTAGCGATCCTCAAGTTCGAGCGCTTCGTTGGCCAGCTTTTGTTCGGCCTCGCGGCCGGCCTCGATCTCCTGGGCGAGCAACACCTCTTCTACGGCCGAGAGCAGCCCTTGCTGGCCCATCTCGCGAAAGTAGAGGCCGACCGAGTCGTCAATCGGCACGTTGCTCAGGTCGAACAGGGGCGCGGCGTGCGACTGATCGTCCTCTTCCAGGTCGCCTTCCTCATCGTCGAGCAGGCCAGCGCCGCGGCCGTTGGGGTGGCCGGCCGCGACTTCCTCTTCGTTTTCGTAGAGGATGATGCCCGCCCCCTGGATCACCTCTAGGACCGTCTCCAGCAGCGGCAGGTTGTTTTCGACTTCGGGAATGGCCTCCAGGATCTGGTCGAAGGTCGTGTAGCCCTTCTCGGTCGCATCGGCAAGCAGCGCGTTCACGATCTCCATCTCTTCCAATGGGCCGTTGACTTCTGCCATCAAGATTCTAAACCTCTCTTAATCAGCGGTTTGGGGCCTGCGAAGCGCCTGTTTGCCGCCTGGGCAAACCAATTGTGCAGTCTAGCACAAAGTCGAGCGCCAAGTCAATAGGCAGGCCCGTGGCCTGCCCGGCCCCATCTAAGCCTAGTTCACCAGCTGACATTGTAAGGGTAAAGCGTTCGATTTTCATTAAAATTGGGTGTTGACTTGGCCGGTGCCCATTTTATGGCGCAGGCAGCCTGCCCGCGGCCGGGCCGCAGACGGGCAGCCACGGGGGGCTGCCCCTACGAATCGGCCTGCCGGGCCGCAGGTGTTGAAGGCGAGCGCCCTCTCAGGTATAATTTGAGGCCATAAGCCCTGGTGGCGGAATTGGCATACGCGGTAGGTTGAGGGCCTATGCCCTTTGGGCGTGGAGGTTCGAGTCCTCTCCAGGGCACTTCGAATTGTGGGATTTTGGGACGGCCGGGGGCGGGCCGCTGGCGGCGCTCCGGCCGCATTGTCCTTAGGCCGCCTGGCCCACCCGGCGGAAGCGGGCGTCCTCGGCCAGGGTGGCCTGCAACCCCTCTCGCAGCGAAAAGCGCGGCCGGAAGCCCAGCAGCGCCTGGGCCTGAGCGACGTCGGCCACCAGCCGGGCCACGCCCGGCAATTTCTTATGGTTGTACACCCGCTGAATTTGGCGGCCGGTGACCTCTTGGACCAGGTCGGCCAGGGCGTTGACGCTGGTCTCGACGCCGCTGCCGATGTTGAGCACCTGGCGGTTGAGGCCGGCGGCGCTGGCGGCCGCTGCCAGAGCGTCCACCACGTCGGCCAGGTAGACGAAGTCGCGGCTCTGGCCGCCTTCGCCGTAAATGACGACGGACTCGCCGGTCAGGCTGGCGCGCATGAAGCGCGGCACCGCCGGCGCGTGGGAGACGGGCAGGTTTTGGCCCGGCCCATAAGCGTTGAAGATGCGCAGGGCGACCGTCTCGATGCCCCACAGCCGGCCGATGGTGTGGACGTAGCATTCGGCCGCCCATTTGCTGACTGCGTAGGGCGACTCCGGCCGGGGCGCGTCCGATTCGCGCACCGGCTGGCTGGGCTGGCTGCCGTAGACCGCGCCCGACGAAGCCAGCACGACGCGGCGGATGCCGGCGTCGCGCATGGCCTCCATCAGGCTGACGGTGCCGCCGACGTTGGCGGCGTTGTAGTCGCGCGGGTAGAGGATTGACTCGGCCACCGAGACGCGGGCCGCCAGGTGGTAGACGCAGTCTACGTCTTGCAGCATGCTCCACAGGAGGGGGATGTTGTTGACGTCGCCGCGGCTGAAGTGCACGGCCGGCGACAGCGCCTCGCGCTCGCCGCTGCTGAGGTCGTCGAGGGCACGCACGCTGTGGCCTTCGGCCGCCAAGCGGTTGGCCAGCGCCGCGCCCAGGAAGCCGGCGCCGCCGGTGATGAGAAAGCGCATGGGCCTACTATAGTCGCGAACGGCCGGCGCGCAATGGGAGGCATGGCTGCCTGTCCGATTTGAAATGACGAATGTTTGGCGAAGGTTGAGCCGGAGCCTCAAGCTGGCGACGCTGGCGCTGGCCTTCACGGCGGCGGCCGCGCCCGAATGGCCGGCCTTCCAGGCTGAGAGCCACCAACTGGCGGCTGTCGTCGGCCAGCGCCATTTCGACTTCCTGGTCTGGGGGCTGGAGGCGCTGGCGGCTAAGGGCCAGGCGGCCCTGCTCAACAGCCAGGCCTACCTGGACGCCGGCCAGCGCAAGCAAGTGGTGCTGGATTACCTGGCGCTGCTCGGCCGCAGCCGGCAGTTGGAAAGCGAGGTTGCCCTGGCCTACGCCGACCCGGCCCAGCCCGACGCGGCCGGGGCCAGCCAGGCGGCCCAGGCCGAGGCCGAGCGGCTGCGGGCCGAGCTGCGCCTGCGCCAGCCGCTGGCCGAGGCCATTTTGCAAGAGCAGGTGGCGGCCGTTTTGGCGGCCGAGGGGCTCGACGTCGCCGGCCGGGTGCTGCCGCCGGTGCAGATGCAGATGACGCCCCTGCCCCAGATCCTGATCGTCTCGCCGCGCGACGAAATCCGCCAGCTTTACAGCCTGCCGCTGCAACACGGCCTGGCGCTGGCCGAGCAGGAGGCAATTGAGGCCGAGATTCAGGCCGGGCTGAACCGCTCGGCCCTGGTGGCGCCCATCGGCGGGCTGGGCTTCTACCCGGCCATGATCATCGAGACGGCCGACATCAATTTCCTGGCGGACGTCATCGCCCACGAGTGGACGCACCACTGGCTGGCCTTTCAGCCGCTGGGGATGGGCTACCTGTCGGACCCGGTGATGCGCACGATTAACGAGACGGTGGCCTCGATTGTGGGCGAGGAGATCGGCCGGCTGGTGATCGGGCGCTACTATCCTGAGTTCGCGCCCCGGCCGGCCCCGGCCGCCGCGCCGCCGCCGCCGGCCGGGGAGCCGCCGGCCTTCGACTTCAACGCCGAGATGCGGGCTACCCGGGTGCGGGTGGACGCGCTGCTGGCGGCCGGCGAGGTGGAGGCGGCCGAGGCCTACATGGAGGCCCGGCGCCAGTTCTTCTGGGACCACGGTTACCGCATCCGCAGGCTCAACCAGGCCTATTTCGCCTTCTATGGGGCCTATGCCGCCACGCCCGGCGAGGCCGGGGCCGACCCGATCGGGCCGGCGCTGGTCGCCCTGCGCCAGGGCAGCCCGTCGCTGCGTGCCTTCCTGGAGCAGGCGGCGGCTATCGGCTCGCCGGCTGAATTCTTTGAGGAGATCGCCTGAGGCCGGCGGGTAGGTTAATGATTGGGCGGGTACGGGGGCCTGCCCCTACACGTCGGCCGGGCCGCAGGCCCGGGGGTGAGGCGGCGCGGCCGTGAACGGCGGTTTGGGACGCGGGCTGCGCCCGCCGACGGGCTGGAAGCCCGT
>JBOGUG010000424.1:0-18239 GCA_050696115.1 Promineifilaceae bacterium (SeqCode)
GTGTAGCTGGCGTCGCGGGCAAAGATCTCGGCCATCTTGCAGGCCTTGGCAAACTCGCTGGTGTTGAGCACCGTGCGGGTGCTGAAGCGCTGGGGAATGACCGGCTGGAAGTCGGGGAAATGGCCGTCAATTAACTGGGAGACCAAGACCACGTCGTCGAGTTCGAAAATGATCTGGTTCCGGCCGCGCGGCAGGGTGATATGGATGTGCTCGCTGGCGTCGTCGGCCACCCGGCCCAATTCGGCCAGGGCGCGGGCCGGGATGACCACTTCGATGGGCGGCTCGGCCGAGCCGGTGAAAGGACTGGTCTTCAGCGACAGGCGGTAGCCATCGGTGGCCGCCATGGTCAATTCCTTGCCTCTGAGCCGGGTCAGCACCCCGGTCAGCGTCGGCCGGGCGTCGTCGTTGGCGGCCGCAAAGGCGACCTGGTTGATCATCCCCTTGAGCACGGCCGTCTCGATCCGGTAACGCTCCTCCTGGCCCGGCTCCGGCACCAGCGGAAACTCGTCCGCGTCAATGCCCTTAATATTGGCCTCGATTCGGGCGCAGGAAAGGTGCAGCGTATTGGTCTTCTCGTCCAGCACCAGATCGACTCGGTCGGGCGGAAGGGTGCTGACCAAATCGCTCAGGGTGCGATGCGGGATGGTGATTGAGCCGCCACGCTCGACTTTGGCCCCCGTCCAGCAGGTGATGGCGATCTCCAAATTCGTCGTCGCCAGCTTCAGCCGGCCTCCGTCAGTCGCCAGCAGCACGTTGGCCAACACAGGCAGCGTCGAGCGTGTGCTAACGGCCCGGCTGACGATGTTCAGCCCTCTTGCCAGATTCTCTTGTAGGACGGTTAGCTTCATGCCGGCGCTCCTGAGAATTGTTGTGAAAGCCCGCACAAACGGCCCGCTTAGTATACAGAAAGCTCAGGGCGCATGCAATGCGTAGTAAGCTACGATGGCGAGGGCGGCCGCCACGTTGTGCGAGCGACCTTTGCCATACATGGGCACAAACACGGCCGCGTCGGCCGCGGCCAACAGCGCTTTGGTTACGCCGTGGTCTTCGTGGCCGACGATGAGGCAGCACTTTTGGGCGTAAGGGTAAATGAAGTACGGCCGCGCGCCCTCTGCCAGTTCCAGCGCAATCAGCTCAAAACCCTCGGCCTGCAATCGGCGAGCCGCGATCAGCGCGTCCTTCTCGTAGCGCCAGGGAACGGCCCGCCACTTAAAGCGGCCGACCTTCTCGATAGTTGGGTTGGGCGGCGTGGGCGTGATGCCGCTAAGCACGATCTGGCTGACGCCAGCGCCGTCGGCTAACCGGAAAATGGCGCCGACGTTGTACGGATATTCGACGCTGTGGAGCAGGAAGGCGAGCTCGCGACGAGGTGGATGCGCGCGCCGGTAATCGCGCAAGAAGCGCTTTAGCTCAACTCCGACCAATGGCTTCATGGCGTTTAGGAGCCCTGAGACGAAAACCGGGCTTCCTGTCGCCAAGAAGCCCGGTCTCCGATTCAAGCGGAATGCTTCAGGCCGAGCCTAACGGCGCGGCCGGCGGCGCCAAAACGGCGCCAGCCCAACCACCACCAGGCCGGGCAGCAGCCACAGGCTGGCCTGCTGGCCCTCGGCCGCGCCGCGCCCGGCCGCCGCGCCTTGGTCGAAGATGATCGCCGGCAGGTAGATGCCGCTGGGCGTCTCCGGCGGCTCGACGACCGTGACCGTGGCGCTGGCCGTGGCGGTATCGCTAAGCTCCGCCTCTGTCTCGGCCGTCCAGGTCACCACATTCGTGACGCTGGCGCTGACCACGGCCGTGGCCGTTAGCACGGCAGAGCCACCCGGCTCAACCGTCAGGTCAAACGGGCCGCCGCCAATTACGCCTAGTTGGTCGTCCTCGACCAGATGGCTGGTCACGCTGACCGCACCCGTGTTGGCCATGGTGTAGCAGTAGGTGACTTCGGTGCCCGGCGCGACCTCGAGCGTGTTGGCCGCGCCGCAACTGCCGTCATCGCTGACCGTCTTGCTGACCTCGATGGCCGGGAACTGAGCTTCAGGCACGCAACTGACGACCTGGAAGTCGTCAATGTACCAGCCTTCGGCGCCCACAGCCGCGTCCGTCAGCAGCGAGAGGCGGAACTGCGCCTCCTCGCCCTTATAGGTCTCCAAGTCTACCAGGGAGTTCAGCCAGGGCTGTTGACCGGCCGTTTCGCCGCACCACAGCCAGCGCCCGGCCGGCGGTCCGTTGTCGCCTACGCCGTCGTAGGGGTCGTTAAGTAATTCAGCATCCAACTGGGTCCAGGTGGTGCCGCTGTCGGTTGAGATCTCAATCAGTCCGCCGTCCCAGCAGCCGCCCGAGCCGGCCGGGTCCTCAAAGTTCTGCTCGTTGTAGAACTGCAAGGTCAACTGGCCAGCGCCGGCCGGCAGGCTGATGGCCGGCGAGGTAAGGCGCTGGTCGCTGGGCGCGGTGTGGTCGTCCGCCTGGTAGGCGAAGCCACCGCTTCCCGGGCTGGGATTGACATTGGTCAACGTCCAGGTGTCCGGCCCGGTCGGGGCGATGTGCGTCCAGCCGGGCGCGCCCGCCTCGAACTCCTCAAGATAGGTCACGCTCGGCAGGCTGCCCACCGGGCAACTGCCGTCGCCGACAGTGGTGAAGCTGAAGACCTCGGAATAATCCCCAACGCCGCAGGCATTGCTGCCGCGCACGCGCCAGTAGTAGGTCGTATTCAAGTCCAACTCAGCTTGGAGCCGGTAGCTCGTCTCGTCCACCACGGCCGACTCGACGATGTTGGTAAAGTCAATGTCCTCGGCTATCTCGACCTCGTAGCTGGCGGCATCGCCGCTCCAGGTCAGCAGCGGCTTGACCGATTGGTTGACGGCTCCATCGGCCGGGCTGATTAGCGTCGGCGCCGTCGGGCCGCCGGCCGCCAGGTCCAGCCCCACCGTCACCGTATGCACCTGGGTGAGGGCCGTGCCGACGACATCAATATCGTAGCTGCCGGCCGAGCCACCGGTCGTGTCCAGGGTCATCACAGACGTGCCCGGCGGGTTCACCGGGTTAACCGAGAAGGAAGAGCTGATGCCGGCCGGCAGCACGGGCGTGCTGAGGGTGACGGGATCGCTGAACCCGGCCAGCGACGCAACGAAGATGTCGTAGGGCACATCCGCGCCAATACAGGCTTCGGCCGTGGTCGGGTCGGCCGTCAGGGCGAAGTCCGGCTCGACGCTGCATTCCTCATAGCGAAGCGCGCCGATATAGTTGCCCCAATTGGCCGGCGGTCCCGCCAGATCCTTGGCGTATTCGCCCAGATACCAGAAGGTGCGGCCGTCAGGGTCAATCGTCATGCCCGTGTAATCGCCCCAACGTAATGGCGAGCCGTCGTAAGCGAAGTAGACAGCCTCGCCGTCTTTGAGCACGGCCTCGGCCTGCATCGTGTTGGGCGGGTCGTCGGCCTGCCGGCCGGTGAACCAGACGCCCGGATGCAGGGCGGTGCTGGTCTTGGTGAAGCCGATGGCGGCGTCGCCGCAATGGTTGACGGCGATGTCTGGGAAGATCATGTATTCGCCATCGCTGGCGAAGTCGCCCGCCTGGATGATATTCCCGGTCGCCAGGTCAATCTGGGCCCAGCGGACGCAGTCCACTGAGCCGCCGCCTGGGTTGCAGCCGATCGGTTGGGCCAGCCAGCCAGAGCCGTTGCGATACTCGAAGTCCAAGGTGCGGTTGTCGTTGCCTGCGATCAAGGCAGCGCTGCCCATCTGAGGCGCCGGCAAGACTGCCCCGGCCGGGTTGCCGATAAAAGCATTCAGGTCCAGGAGGGTCTCTAGCTGGAAGGTGTTGGCCCCAAAGGGGTCGCTCCAGCTGTACAACGCGTGGGTGCCGCCGCCGCCGTTGTATTCGGCGATGACGTAATGCGGACCGCTGGGCCAGCTGGCCTGATTGTAACCGTGCAGGCGCAATGGCTGCGGCGTGAACTGGTTCACCGGTATGGACCAGGAGACCATGTCGGCCGGGTCGCCGTTGTACATCTGCGCTTTCTCGAAAGCGTACACGCGCGACTCGCGGAAGCCGCCGGCGTCGCCAAAGATGTTGGCGCCCATATAGATAGCTTCATCGCCGACGCCGGCATGCGGGTAATCGAAGAAGTCGTCGGCCGCCTCATCCACGTCAAAGGCGTATTGGTACCAGGTGCCGTTCGGATCGCCATCATCGCTGACGGCCACGCAGTAGTAATCCCCGTTGCCGTCCACGCCCAGCATAAAGCGGTCGGCTTCCTCGTCGTACAGGACGTTGGGGTCGAAGGGGAAAGTGACGCAGACCGGCACGCCGGAGAAGAAGTTGGCGAAACGCGTCGGCTCTGGGTTGCTGGGCGTGCCGGACTTGTCGTAGATCTGGAACGAGACGTTGACGACGGCGATCACGTGATTCAGGCCGGCCGCCATCTCCGGGTCGGGCGGCACCAGGCTGCCGCTGACGCAACAGTCGGTGATGTCAATACTCTCAAAATTGGTCAGAACCACTGGCGCCGTCAGGCCGGGGCCGCTTTCCAGCTCCTGGATGTTGGGGTTTGGCGGCAGCGCCAGGGTTTCGGCGCGCAGCGCGGCTAATTCGGCTTCCGTGTAAAAGCTCTCGTGTTCGTCCAGGTCAATTTCGCCGCGCAGCCAGCGTTCGTACTGGCTGTTGCCGGCGCCGACACCGCTGGGCAGCTTGTCGAGATTGGCGACTACGGCCGTCACCGGCTCGCTGTGAAAGACGCGTGGGCCGGGGCTTTGCCAGCCGTCAGAGCCCGCCTCTCCGGTTCGGCCGAGGCCGAGCGCCCGCTGGACGGCGTCTTGATGTGCCACGGAATCCGGGCCGACATTGGCGCCGGCCGCCAGCAGCCAGACGCCCACAACGAGCAGGCTCAGAACACAAATCAGACCAAGCACCGACTTCAATCGCATAGGGTTTCCTCCCGGCAGCACGAAATATGTGATTTCTGGAACCAGTGAGCGCGCAGATTGTATCTCGGCCGGGCGCAGCCGTGCAATCTTCTGCTGACCCAGACGGACGTCGGCTATACTTCTCGCCAGATGTTCCTTCCAGCTCTCTCGCCGGCCAGCGTCCTGGCGGCCGTGTTCCCCCTGTTGCTTGTGCTGGGGCTGATGATCGGCCGGCGTTGGGGTGGCAGCCAGGCCGGCCCGGCCGGCTGGCTGGCTGCGGCCGGGATTGCCGTTGGTTTCTTTGGCGCGCCCGGCCCCCTCTTGCTGGTGGCAGCCGGCCGGGCCCTGCTTCTGGCGCTCTACGTGCTGTACGTCATATGGGCGGCGCTGCTCTTCTACCATTTGGTCAACGAGGCCGGCGGTTTCAAGGTCATCGCTGGGGCGCTGTCCCGGCTGGCCGGCGACGTGCCGGCCCAGGCGCTGCTCCTGGCCTGGGTCTTTGGCTCCTTCCTGCAAGGCGCGTCCGGCTTCGGCGTGCCGGCGGCCGTTGTCGGCCCTTTGCTGCTGGGACTGGGCCTCAGCCCGGACCGAGCGGCCGTCGTTGCCCTGCTGGGTCACGGCTGGGCGGTCACCTTTGGCTCACTTGGCTCGTCTTTCTTCGCGCTGATCGCCGCCAGCGGGCTTGAGGGCAAGGCGTTGGCCGGCCCGGCGGCGCTCCAGCTTGGCTTGGCCTGCCTGTTGTGCGGCGCGGCCGTGCTCTGGCTGAGCGGCGGCGCGGCCGCCTTCCGGCGACGCTGGCGGGAATGGCTGCTAGTTGGCGGCCTTATGGCCGGCGTTCAATATGCCCTGGCGACGGCCGGGCTGTGGTCGCTGGCTGCCTTGGGGGCCGCGCTGGCCGGGCTGGCGACGCTGCTCGTCTGGCTCAGGCAGGCCGGCCGGGGCGCCAGCGACCTGGCTGACAATTCATCGTCTCGGCCGCCCGGCCGCACCGCCCTGGTGACCGCCCTCGTTCCTTATGGGCTGCTGACGGTGGTCGTGCTGGTCGGCCAGCTCGTTTTGGCCGAGCCGCTGTCTGCGCTGACCCTCGAAGCGGGCTTTCCGGCTGTGGAGACCGCCTTTGGTTGGCGGACACCGGCCGGCCGCGGCCAGCCCATCAGCGTCCTGGGCCATCCGGGCGCCCTGTTGCTTTACAGCAGCCTGCTCAGCTACCTGTGGCTGCGCGCCCGGCCTGGCGCGGAGCAAGGCTTCAGCGCCGCAGCCGCCGTGCGCAAGACGTTGCGGGCCTCCATCAAGCCAACCCTGGGCATTATTACCTTGTTGGCCATGGCGCTGACCATGCAGTTGGCGGGCATGACGCAGCTGCTGGCATTCAGCCTTAGCCAGGCGGCCGGCCCACTCTTCCCCGTCGTCAGCCCGTTCCTGGGCGCTCTGGGGGCAGTGATGACCGGCAGCAACACGAATAGCAACGTGGTTTTCGGGGCCTTGCAATTGCAGACGGCCGGCGCGCTAGGGCTCCCGGCGAGTCTCATCCTGGCAACCCAAACGGCCGGGGCGGCCATGGGCAGCATCTTCGCACCGGCCAAAGTCATTCTCGCGGCCAGCACGATCGAGGGCGCTGAGGAAGGTCGGGTGCTGCGGTTGGCCCTGGTCTACGGCCTGCTCATCACGGCCGCGCTGGCCCTTATTACCTGGTTAGGCTGGCGTTTGGGTTTCGGCAGCTAAAGCCTCACCGGCTGGCGGCCGACTCGGCGATGCTCCGCGTCAATGATGCACAGCAGTTGCTGTAAGGCCCGCTCTTGCTGGTTCTCTGCATTGACGACACAGTAGTCAAACTCGTCCACGCGGCGCATCTCCTGTTGGGCAGTGGCGACGCGCAGGGCGATGCTCTCGTCGCTGTCCGCCTTGCGCGCCCGCAGGCGCTTTTCCAGGGCCTCCTCTGACTCGGCCGTCAGAAAAATAAAGACGCCGTTGGGCGCGGCTTTGCGGATCTTGGCTGCCCCCTGAACGTCCACCCGCATGACAGCGTCACGGCCGCTTGCCAGCGCATCGCGGATCTGTTGGCGGGGTACGCCCTTGGAGTCGTTATAGACCACCGCGAACTCCAGTAGCTCGTTCTCGCGGATCATTCGCGCGAATTCGTCCTCGTTCACGAAGATGTAGTCGCGGCCGTTTACCTCCCCCGGCCGCGGCGGCCTGGTCGTGGCCGTTACGACAAAGTGGAACTCATTCCGGGCCCGCAGCAACATGCGCGCCAGGGTGTCTTTGCCAACGCCGGATGGACCCGATATGACGATTAGCAAAGGCTCGTGGCTGGTATGCTCTTGCATGATTATGGCTAGGCCGTAAACTAGGCGCCCGGACCGGCGCTTTCCGCCCGCCTATTCTAGCAAAATGCCGGCCGGTGACGGATAATGCCCATTTACGAGTACCGCTGTGCCCAATGCGGCCGAAAACTGCGCCTCTTCTTCAGCTACGCTGAATATGACGCCGCCTCCCCGGCCTGCACGTATTGCGGCAAGCGAGAGCTGCGCCGGCTCATCAGCCGGGTTGCATTGGGAACTTCGGAGGAGTCGCGCCTGGACGCGATGGATGACGACGCCTTGCTCAGCGGGCTGGACGAGGAAGATCCGCGTTCGCTTGGGCGCTTCATGCGCAAGATGAGCAACGAGATGGGTGAGGACATGGGCGGCGAGTTCGACGAGGTGATCGATCGCTTGGAGAGCGGCCAGTCGCCTGAAGATATCGAGAAGTCCATGCCTGAGCTGGCGGCCGACGAAGGCGGCGCTTCGTTCGGCGGTGACGATGACTTTTAACCCCTTTCAGGCCGGCCGGGAGACAGCCGCTCAAGCACGTGGCGGCGGATATTGGCCTGGATCTCCTCCAGCGGCCGGTTGGCGTTAATGATGCGCCAGCGTGCCGGCTCGGCGGCCGCCAGGGCATGATAACCCTGCCTAACGCGCTCATAGAACACTGCCGCCTGCAGGTCCATGCGATTCATTTCTGCCCCGGCCGAAGAGCGCCGGGCCAAGCCAGCTCCCGATTCTACATCCAGCAGCAGGGTCAGGTCGGGCTGCAAGCCCCCCGTGGCGATCCGGGCTAACTGCCGCAAGTCGTCCAGGTCGAGGCCCCGGCCGTAGCCCTGGTAGGCTAGGCTGCTGTCGGCGTAACGGTCGCACACCACGAACTGGCCGGCCGCCAGCGCCGGCCGGATGAGCTCCTCGACCAACTGCGCCCGCGAGGCGAAATAGAGCAACACCTCGGCCGTAGGCGTTAGGCTGCGGTTGTGGACGTCGTGCAACACCGCCCTTACTTGCTCGCCAATCTCGGTGCCGCCCGGTTCGCGCGTGGTAAGCACGCCGCAGCCCCGGCCGCGCAGGAAATCGGCCAGGAGCGCGATCTGGGTCGTCTTGCCGCTGCCCTCCGAGCCTTCAAAGGTGATGAACATGGTGCGGCGCGTCAGTTGCGGGATGAATTGTAGATGCGCACGTGGCGATTTGGCCCCTTGCCGTAGCTATGCGAAACCAGGTTGGCCTGGCGGGCTAATTGGTGCTGGTAGCGGCGGATGGCGCTGCCTACCGGCCGCAGGTCAACGCTATCGCGGCCGGCCTGCACCATCGCAATGGCGCGTTCGGCGTCGGCGATCGCTGTCTCAAAAGGGTCGGGCGGCGCTGCCTCCAGGTCAAGCGCCTCGGCGAGAAAGCTTTCCATCTGCGTGACAGTGTTGGCCCGCAAAACGTAAACCGGCGTGCGCCGGTTCTGGGCATCCATGATCAGCCGGCGCTGGCGCCGAAAGTAGCTCTTTAGGGTCACCACCACTTCGGCGTCGGCCAGCTGGTCCACGACAAGTACGTTGACGTTGAGATGCCTCGCTGCCTGGAGCAGCCGGTTGCGCGCCACACCGTAGGCGTACACCTTGAGCGACTTTGGCCCACCGGCCGGCCGCGCCGGCTCGCCAGCCTCAGGCCGGCCGTTGCCGCGCGGGCCGACACGGCCGTCCTCGCGCCGACGCGTCGCCAGACGACCATCGTCGGCCGGCTGGCGGACGCTGCGGCTGGGCCGGCGGCCGCTCAGCTCGGGTGAGGACGACTTCCATTCCTCCTCATACTCGACCTGAACCTCGCCCTCGTCATCCCGGAAGCGCAGCTCAACGCCCAGCGGCTGACCACGGAGCATTGCGTCCACAGCGGCCGCAACTTCGCGATGGATCGCCAACCTTTGCCGGTCCTGGATCTCGATCAAGATATCGAATGTCGGCGGCGCCCGCCGCTCCAGCACGGTCTTTTGCGTGCCGCGGCGACGGGCCTCCTCGTCTGACAGTGTCACGCTTTCGATGCCGCCGACCAGGTCGGACAGCGTTGGGTTGAGCAGCAGATTCTCAATCGTGTTGCCATGAGCCGTGCCGATCAGCTGCACGCCACGCTCGTTGATTGTTCGAGCGGCTTCGGCCTCTTGCTCGCGGCCGATCTCATCAATGATGATCACTTCCGGGTTGTGGTTCTCCACCGCCTCGATCATCGTCTCGTGCTGCTTCGAGGGCTTGGGCACCTGCATGCGGCGCGCCCGGCCAACGGCCGGATGCGGGATATCGCCGTCGCCGCCGATCTCATTGCTGGTGTCCACGATGATGACGCGCCGGTTGGCCGATAAAACGCGGGCCATCTCGCGCAGCATCGTGGTCTTGCCCACCCCCGGCCGGCCTAACAAGAGGATGCTCTTGCCATCCTCAACCAGGTCGGAAATGATGTCAATCGTTCCGTAGACGGCCCGGCCGACCCGGCAGGTGAGGCCGACTACCTCGCCACGCCGATTGCGGATGGCGGAAATTCGGTGCAAGGTGCGGGCGATGCCAGCGCGATTGTCGTCGTCAAAGACGCCGACGCGGCTGACCACCGCCTCAATCTCTTCGCGGACGACCTCCGGCTCGCGCAGCGTGATCTCGCCTGAAAAATAGCGCGCGGCCGGCCGCCGTCCCAGGTCCAGAACGACCTCTAAGATATCTTGCTCGTTGCCAATGGCCTCAATTTGCTCGCGGATGCTTGCCGGAAGAATCGCCAGCAAGACGCGTAAGTCGTCAATTTCTTGGTGTTGGTGATCGGTCATACAAACTAATCAGGGCGTGTTGGGCTTGCGGCCCGCGATAGCCGGCCGGGCGGAAGCGCTGCACCATCGGAGCTGCGCCGGGCACTGGCCGGCCTTCGAGCACCAATTTGGGCAACGGCGCCGGCTGGCTCACCCGCCGGGCTATGTGCTTAACCATGACGGCCTGGCTGCTGGCGTAGCGGAAGCCGGTGCGCTCCAACGGCGCTTGTAGCCAGCTTTGGTGGCGGCCGACGCAACAGTACAGGGGGTGCTCCGCCGACGGCTCAGCCAGCACCACGGCCGCTCTAACGATGTCGTCGGCCGGGGTCTGGGCGTTGGGATGAATGAGCAGCCGCATCCAACCCGCCATTGGGCCGGCAAGGACGTGCACCGACGCGGCCAATTCATCGCCTTCGTACAGGACCCAGCTTTGGGTCAACTCCAGCGGCGGAGCAGGCTCAATCACCTGGATCATCTGAGGAACGTTGTTGGCGTAAAGCACGTGGATGTCCCAGTCGTCCATCGGTTGACGCGGCCGGAGCGAGCTATCGGCGGCGCCGGCCGGAGGCTGAACCGACATCCAGACGTCTTGGCGCGTGTATACCACGAAGCCGGAGCGCCGCAGCAGCGGCAGTTGCGGCCCGGCCTCATCCGCCTCCGCGATCAGGTTATGCACGCCGCGCCGGCCGGCCACCACGACGAGCTCGTCCAACAGCGCCAGCCAAGCATCCTCACCGGCCGGGCCGTCGCCGTTTACGTTTGAGGCGATGGCCAGGCAGGCAATGCGGGCGTTCGGCTCATCTGCCTGCCAAAGCAATTGGGCAAAACCGGCCGACTCCCTCTCGTCTGATTTCCAGACGAATGTGGCGCTTCGGCCGCCCACAATGCGGTGCTTTAGCGCCCGCCGCAGGGGTTGGACACTGCTCGTCAGGCCGGCGCGTGTATGTAAGACGACCCCCCGCTCGCCCAGCCGGTGTACCAGGGCTACGTCCCGGAGATGGAAAGGTCGGATCATTGAGCGGGAGTTTAACAGCCCAGGGGGTCGTTAGCAAGATGGCCGGGGCTTGTGCTATAGTTGGTTCATCCGGCCGGTCGCCGGAACTTCACCACCTTAGAAGCGAAGCAAGATGGAAACTACGAAATGGTTGCAACCCTGAAAGGGCCGCTGGCGGCGATTGCCCGCTACCGGGGCATGCTGGGTCAGTGGAGTTGGGTCGCGCATCGCGTTTCCGGGCTGGCGGTGCTTTCCTTTTTGGTCGTTCACGTCTGGGACACGGCCAACGCCACTTTCTGGCCTGAGGCGTACAGCTACACGGTTGAGTTGTTCAAGTGGTTCCCGTTCAGCATCGGCGAGATCTTTTTAATGGCGGCCGTGTTGTACCATGCCTTCAACGGCATCCGGGTCACCCTACTCGACTTTCAGCCCTCTCTCTGGGAGCACGAGCCGCGCATTGCCATCATCACCTGGGCCGTGTTTTTACTGGCGTTCATCCCCATCGGCCTGTTGATGTTCAGCCGAACGCTGGGCCACTGCGCGGAGTTGGCCGCTGAAGGGCTGAGCTGCTTCGTGCCGCCGCTTCCTTAAGCTGAGAGGCGTGATCAAGCATGGCTACCATCCGGCAAGTGCCCACCCAAAGCAACTTCGGCCGCTACTCCTTCTTGTTCATGCGCCTGAGCGGCGTCGCCCTCCTGCTGCTGGCCGTAGGCCACATGCTGCTGCAACACATCTTCCGCGACGTCCACAACCTGACTTTACAGGTCGTCGAGGACGTTTGGCGCTCCTGGGGCTGGCGAGCCTATGACCTGCTACTGCTGGTCTTCGCAATGGTGCATGGCTTGAATGGCTTGCGGCTCGTGCTTGAGGATTACGTCCACGACCCGGCCCGCGTGCGGCTGATCCAGGCTGCCCTGGTCGCCTTCGCCGCCATCAGCATCATCTGGTCGGCCGTGGCCATATTCAGCTTTAACCCCAACGCGGTCATGGCGCGCGCCAATTAGGCCAGGAGCAAACCCGGCCGCGGCCGACAAGCCAACCTCAGCCATCCAAGCGTATGTCCGAACCGATCCAGCAGCACACCTTCGACGCCGTGATCGTCGGCGCCGGCGGCGCCGGCTTGATGGCTGCCCTGTACGCCAGCCGCAAGGCGAAAGTGGCCGTCATCTCCAAGCTCTACCCGACCCGATCCCACACCGGGGCAGCCCTGGGCGGCATCGGCGCGGCCCTGGGCAACATGGAAGAGGATCATTGGGAGTGGCATGCCTACGACACGGTAAAGGGCTCTGATTATCTGGCCGATCAGGACGCTGTCGACATTTTGTGCCGAGAAGCCGTCGAGACGGTCATCGAGCTGGAATACATGGGCCTGCCCTTCGACCGCACGGCCGAGGGCAAGATCTCGCAGCGCCGCTTCGGCGGCCACACCAACAACGAGACTGGCAAGCCGGTCATGCGCGCCTGCCACGCGGCCGACCGCACCGGCCACATGATTTTGCAGACGCTATACCAGCAATGCATCAAGAACGACGTTAACTTTCTTGACGAGTACCACGTCGTAGACCTGATTCGCAACGAAGACGCCATCTGCGGCGTTGTCGCCATCTCATTGGCCACGGGCGCGTTTCACGTCTTCCACAGCAAAGCGGTGCTCATCGCCACCGGCGGCTGGGGCCGCTGCTGGGAGGTCACGTCGAACGCTTATTCGTTGACTGGCGACGGCGCGGCCATCTGCCTCCGGCGCGGGGTGCCGCTGGAGGACATGGAGTTCTTCCAGTTCCATCCCACCGGCATATACAAGCTGGGTATCCTGATCACGGAGGGGGTTCGGGGCGAAGGCGGGGTGCTGATCAACGGCGAAGGCGAGCGCTTTATGGAGCGCTACGCGCCGACGATCAAGGACCTTGCCAGCCGAGACGTGGTCAGCCGGTCTATCTTCCTGGAGATCATGGCCGGCCGAGGCATCAACGGCAAGAACTACGTCCATCTGGACGTGCGGCCTGAGACGGTGAACTATTATCTAGAGCAGGCCGGCGAGAGCCGGCGGCTGACACCCGAATTTATCGAAGAGAAGCTTTACGAGACGGTGGATCTGGGCCGCACTTACCTGGGCATTGACCCGGTGACCGAGCCCATCCCCGTCCAGCCGACGGCCCACTACGCCATGGGCGGCATCCCGACGGACGTGGACGGCCGGGTGGTAAAGGACGCCGAGAACACGCTGCTGCTGGGGCTGTACGCTGTCGGTGAGTGCGCCTGTGTGTCGGTTCATGGGGCCAACCGGCTGGGCACCAATTCCCTGGTTGACCTGGTGGTCTTCGGCCGGCGGGCCGGCAACCACATGGCCGCCTATTGCCAGGAAACGGAGCTATCGCCGCTGCCGGCCGAGCCGGCCGCCGAGGTCATGGCGGAGTTTGAGCGCCTCCGGGCCGGCCCTGGCGACATTCGGCCGTACCAGCTGCGCGAGGCGATGCAGCAGGCGATGACCGCCCAGGTGGGCGTCTTCCGCACCGAGGAGTCGTTGCGCAAGGCGCTGGATGAGCTGCGCGAGCTGCGGGAGCGCTACTGTCACCTGCAGATTGACGACCAAGGAAAACAGTTCAACAGCGACCTGCTTGAGGCCTGGGAGTTGGGCTGTCTCTTGGAGCTGGCTGAGGTCACCACCACCGCGGCGTTGGCCCGCACCGAGAGCCGCGGCGGCCATGCCCGTGACGACTACCCGGAGCGGGATGACGACAACTGGCTGCGCCACAGCCTGTGCTACCAGGCGGACGGAAGCTACCGGCTGGGCTACAAGCCGGTGGTGCTCGGCCGCTACGAGCCCAAAAAGCGGGTCTATTAACGAGGAAAGCATGCAAGCCAACCTGCGCATACGACGCTATAACCCGGAGGTAAAACCCGAGGCCTGGTGGGGCGAATATACCCTCGATGAGATCGGCCCCACCGATTCGGTGCTCGACCTGCTCCACCGGGTCAAGTGGACCCTGGATGGCACGCTGGCGCTGCGGCGCTCGTGCGGCCTGGGCATCTGCGGCTCTGACGCCATGCGCATCAACGGCGAGAACCGGCTGGCCTGCAAGACGCTGGTGCGCCGGCTGGCCAAAAAGGGCAGCCAGCCGGTAAAAGTTCAGGTTGAGCCGATGCTGGGCCTGCGGGTGCTAAAGGATCTGGTCGTGGACATGGAGCCGTTCTTCGACCACTATCGCGCCGTTCTGCCCTACCTGATCAACGACAGCCCGCCACCAGCCGATGGCCGCGAGCGGCGCCAGTCGCCAGAGGATCGCGCCCGCTTCGACGACACGACCAAATGCATCCTGTGCGCCGCCTGCACTACCTCTTGTCCCAGCTTCTGGGCGCACGGGGCCTACGTCGGGCCGGCGGCCATTGTCCAAGCGCACCGCTTCATCTTCGACAGCCGTGATGAGGGCGCGGCCGAGCGGCTGAAGGTCATGGCCGAGCCGGCCGGCGTCTGGCGCTGCCGCACCATCTACAATTGCACCCGCGCCTGCCCGCGCGATATCGAGGTAACCAAGGCCATCGCCGAGGTCAAGCGGGCGATAACTACCGGGGAGTTGTAAGCCGCTTCAGTAGCGCCAGGGCTCGAATTTGTCCACGATCGAGCCGCCGATAAATTCGCGCAAGATCGAGTCGTTGGGCACGCCAGCGCTGGCGATTGGGTCAAACCACTGCAGGAAGGCCAGCAGGCGGTTGGCTTCAACCCGCTCGGCCGTGCCCGGCTCCACCTGGAGCAATAGCGGCTCTGCCAGCGGCTTGAGCACGGACAGCTCATAGACCAGAGCCGAATTGAAGAAGATGTTAGCGTTGTTCTGGTGCGGGAAGATGTAGCTCTTCTCGCCCCGGCGCACGCTCGGCCAGCGGCGCAAGGTCTGGGCGGCCGTGTAGCCGCGGTGGGAAGCGTCGCGCACGATGCGCCGCAACAGGCGCGTGTCGGTGGTGGGCACCCGATTGTGTTTGTCCAGGTTGAGCTGAGTGAAGGCCGACACGAAGATGCGGTAGACGGACTCGGCCGGCAGCCCTTCGACCAGGGCAGGGTTCAGGCCATGGATGCCCTCGATCAGAAGCACCCGCTCGCCGTCAATAGCCAGCGCCTGGCCGGCCTCGCGCTGGCCCGTCAAGAAGTCGTAGCGCGGCTGCTGGATTGCCTCGCCGGCCATGAGCGCCCGCAAATGCTGGCGCAGGAGCGGGACATCAACTGCTTCAAGAGCCTCAAAGTCGAACTCGCCGGCCGCGTCCTTGGGCGTATCCTCCCGGTTGACGAAGTAGTTGTCCATGTTCAGCGCCAGCGGCTGCACGCCCAGCGCCAGGAGCTGGATCGCCAGCCGTTTGGCAAGGGTGGTCTTGCCGGCCGATGTCGGCCCGGAGATCAACACCAGCTTGAGCGCCGGCCGGCGGCTGGCGATGGCGGCCGCCATGCCCGCCAGTTGGCGTGTGTGGAGCGCTTCGGCCACCAGGATCACTTCCTGGGTGCGGCCGGCGCGGATCGCGCGGTTCAGGGCAGCCACGGCCGGGACGCCAACGACATCCAGCCAGCCGCTGTAAGCCTGGAACAGGCGCGCCAGGCGCGGCTCGTCTTCAAAAGGCTGCAGGCGGTCGGGCTCATGGCGGCGCGGAAACTGGAGAATGAAGCCATCGGCGTACGGCCGCAACTCCAGCAAATCCAGGTAGCCGGTGCTGGGCACCATGAAGCCGTGGAAGTAGTCGCGCACGCCGTTCAGCTCGTACAGCGTCAGGTAATCCTTGCGCCGCTTGGCGAAAAGGTCGGCCTTTTCGAAGTCGCCGCTGGCCCGAAACAGCGCCAGCGCCTCCTCCAGGGGCAATTGAACGCGGGAAATGGGCAAATCGGCCGCCACTAATTCGCACATCCGCTTGCGCAAGCGGCCAAGCTCGTCGGCGTGCAACGGCCGGCCACCGTCGCGCTCGCAATAGTAACCGCCAAAGGGCATCGAATGATGGATGGTGATCGTGTCGTCCGGGAGCACTTCGGCCGCGGCCGCGATCAGCAGGAAGCTGAGTGAGCGGCGATAAATGCGCACCCCGTCCGAGTCGCCCATGGTAATGGGCACCAGCTCGGCATCACGATAGAGCGGTTCGGTCAGCTCGCGCAAATGGCCATTGATCAGGGCAGCCACGACTCGGCCGGGGGCAGCCGGCGCGGCCGCCTTGATAAAGCTCTCTGCGGTGGCGCCCAGCGGCCCGTTAAAGGCGCGGCCATCCGGGAAGCGGGCCTGAACGTCCAGGCGCGCCGGCTTGGCGCTAATGGCTGAGGTACTCATTGAAAAAGGCGACGCAGTCCCCTTTGGCAGCCGTCAGGACCGTTTCTACCTGATCCAGCGGCACCTTGTCATAGAGCTGTTCGCTCAACCAGGCCGGATCTTCGAGCAACGCCACAAACTCGGCCGGTTCCATCCGCATCCGGCCGGCGTAGACTTCGTGGGTGCGCACCGGCAGGCCCGGCTCAAGTTGGCTTGCCAGCAGGTCGCGCCAAGCGCGCAGCTCTTCATCGTCGGCAAAGGGCAGCCAGCCGCAGGGCTTGGCCGAGGCCAACGTTTCGGCTGCCTGAGGCGGAAGCGACTCGACAGCCCGGCGATCCAGGAGGGTCAGCATGGCGTTATGGGACAAAAAACGCTCGCCCCAGCTGGCCCATTGATCCGGTTCCAGAAAAAGGGCAACCAGCACTTCGCGGTACCAACGCAGGTCGAGGATGAGGTGGGTGCAATAGGCGGCCACAAAAACGGCGTGCTCCCGGCTTAGGCGCTCGGCGCGCGCCAACCCAGGATAGGCGGCCAACAGGTCGCGCTCAGGCTGATTCTCCGGCCGAGGCGGCATCAGGTAGAAGTGGCTTGTCTCGCGCGAAGCCACGCTGACCGTCTGGTAATCAGGCGCGACGTGGCCCAAGTAGTAAGCAGGGTAGGCAGCCAGCAGCAGGCGGCGAACCCCCGGCCGCAGGGCGCCGTCGGCCAGGATGCGTTCAGCGATCTCCAAATGCATGAAGGGCGTGGGCATGACGGCCGGATTGTAAGCTGCTTGAAGAACGCTGAAAAGCGGCCGGGCTAACGGTGCCAGTCAGGGCAACCGGCCGGGGCATACCAGCGGGTGGCTTGGTGGCCGCGCAGGCGAGCCAGGCTGGGCAAGCAGGCCAGCAAGACTGCTGGATTGCTGCCGCCGATCTTCAGCTCTGGCGGGCCGAGCCGCGCCAGCAGCCGCCGGTCGAGGCTGCCTGCGGCCGTGCCGTCCGATTCGTCCTCGAGGGGCACCACCAGCGCCAGTGGGACGGCGTAGCCGCGGACAAAGTAGGCTGGGCCCTCGCGGCCGGGATCCACGAAGATAATGCGCTCGCCATAGCGACGGAGGCCGGACACGGGCGTGTCGCCGAGGATGGGACTGCTTTGCGGGATATTGCCGCGCTCGATCTCCACCGCCATCGTCCAGGTGGAGGCAATGGCGGGTGAGACGCCGGCCCGCATCGCCACGGCCCGGCCGTAGAGGTCAAGCACATGCGCCGCATATTGGCGCGGCACCTTGAGGTCAACCTGGGCCCAGCCGCCGTTGTAGGCGGCCAGTGCCGCAACCACGTCTCCGCCCGACTGGCGCATGATCGCCTTGAGGATGGCCACGCCCCAGGTCAGGTTCAGCTCGGGATCGAGCAGCGCCTGGCGCCGCGGGCGCCACTCCAGGCCCGGCCCGGATGGCATGACACCCATTAAGCCAACCGCGCCGGCATAGCTGATGCCATACGGGTTGCCGTTCGATTCAACCTGCATCACGGCAGCGACAAAGTCGGCGTCCAGGCCGCTGGCGGCCGCATGGCGGGCGATCGGCGCAGCCCAGCGCCGGATCTGCTCGCCCCAGTAGGGAGATAGCGCCGGCTCAGACTGGGCGGAGACGGACGTGACCCGTTCGTCAGCCTGGGCGCTCCGGCCGGCCAGCGGCACGCCACCGCATAAAACGGCCGCAATCAAGGCTATCTTGAGTTTTCGCCGCATCGGTTTACTGGCTCCACTCCATTCTTACCCCTCCATGGCTTCCCCTTGCGCGGCTCCTAGCCTTCCGGCACGCCTAACAGCCGATCAGGCCTCAGACCAGGGGCCTCGTCCGGCCCCGCCTGCCACCAGCTTATCGCAGCAAAGCGCAACGGCCCTGCCAATCCGGCCGGCCTGGAAATGGGCCGGAGCGGGCCGCCGCCGGCCGCCAGACGCACGATGGCACCCACCAGAATCGGCGGCGCGGCCGGCTCAGTGTGAGCGTAGAGT
>JBOGUG010000425.1:0-1459 GCA_050696115.1 Promineifilaceae bacterium (SeqCode)
GCGCGGGCCGGGTGGTGGAGATCGGGCAGACGGCCCAGCTTGAGAATCTGCAGATCACCGTTAACAGCGTCAGCTACCTGTACAACCGGCCGGAAGCGCCGGCCGGCTTCGCCTTCTTCCTGATTGATTACCAATTCCAAAACGTGGGCGCTGAGGCGGTCGAGCCGGCCGAGCTGTCGCTGGTGCTGGCCGACGAGTTGGGCAACCTGTACGCCCTCAACCCTGTCGCTAGCCAACTGGGCAACTTCCCGCCGCTGAGTGAGAGCGTCGCGCCTGGCCCGCTGATCCAGGCCACGGCCGGCTACCAGATCCCGGCCGGGCTGAGCACGCCCTTGCTGCGCTGGCAGGTGAGCCGGCTCGACACCGGCAGCCAGATCCAGGTGAATATCGCCTTCGGCCAGGTGGTCGGCCAGGGCGAGCAGGCGGCCGTCGAGGTGGAGGGGGCCGAGGTGTCGCTGGATGGAGCCAGCCTAATGATCGAGGGGGAGATCACCAACCTGAGCGAGCAGCCGCTGGTGGTGGACGCCAACGAGATGAGCCTGGTCAGCGACGGGGCCGTCTTCCTGGTGGTGGCCACCAGCCCGGCCTTTCCCTGGGTGGTCAGTCCCGGCGAGAGCCTGGCGTATGCGCTCACTTTCCAGCGGCCGCCGGGCAGCGCGGCCGTGTTCACCGTCGCCAACCAACCCTTCCAACTCAACGGCCTGCGCTAGGCCGGGGTGTGAGGCGGGCTGCGGCCGAGAACCAGGGCGGGCACGGGGGCCCGCCCCTACACCCGGCCGGCGGCCGTTTTGTAGCGCGGGCATCTTGCCCGCGGCCGGGCCGCAGGCCCGGGGCGACGCGGGCTGGCGCCCGCAGACGGGCTGGAAGCCCGTCCCACATTCTGTAGGGGCGGGCCGCGGCCGAGAACCAGGGCGGGCACGGGGGCCTGCCCCTACCAGAAACCGTCTATCCTCAAGCGCCTCTAGCCGTGCTCATGCCTGTTGGGCAGCAGCGAGCGCAGCGCGGAATGGGGCCGCCGGCCGCGGCTGGTGTAGTAGAGCAGCAGCCCGGCTGTGAGCATCAACACCCCAATGATCAGCCCGCTCAGTTGCAGCGGGCCGACGTAGGGCCGGGCGAACTCCGGTTCAATGTGGGTGCCGATGCCGATCAGGTCGGCCAGCCCAGAGACGTAGGCCAGCACGAGCCCGGTTGCGCCCAGGCGGACGCCGATGTCGGCCTGAAGCGAGCGGGGCGTGCCGGGCGGCCGCAGGCTGTGGATGCGCAAATAGCCGGCCAGGCTCAAGCAAGTCAGGCCCAGCAAGAGCTGGACCATCTGGACGACGCCGAAGCCCGGGGTCAGATTGAGGGCGAGCATTTCGGCGCCCAGGGAGAGCGTGGTCAGGGCGGTGCCCAGGATGAACAGGATCAGGCTGGCTGCGCCTTCAACGGCTAGGAGAAAATCGCGATTCATGTGGCGGCC
>JBOGUG010000426.1:0-4850 GCA_050696115.1 Promineifilaceae bacterium (SeqCode)
GGCACGTAGAACCTCGCGTTCATGTAGATCAGCCCGACCCCGTCCGGCGGCCGGTTGTTGTGGGCGTGGCCGGTGAAGCCGCGGTCGGTGATCTCCGTGGTCGGCAAGGCCCGGTGCTTGCCGAACGGGAAGTACTGCACGACGCCGCCTTTCAAGTTCCCGCCTGTCGTCGCCAGCGCGCTGACGCTGCCCAGCTGGTCGCCCAGCACGAAGGTCAGGCCGTTGTTGGCCGCCTCCGGGTCGCCCACGACCCGGGTCGCGACCCGTTGGCCGTCGAGGAAGTAGCTGGAGCGGGTGATCGCGGCCGTCTGCGCCCAGGTGTTCCCGCTCCACGTGTAGCGGAACTCCTCCTCGAAGTGGGGGAAGGGGGTGTAGACGACCGTCAGGCTGTCGCCCACGTCTTCGATAAGGGCCTGGACGCGCTGCCCGGCCGCGTCGTAGCGGAAGGTGGTCCAGGTGGCCGGGCTGGGGGCCGCCTTGTGGACTTGGCTGAGCCGGTTCTCCGCGTCCCAGAGCTGGTTGAACTCCCAAGAGCCGGCCTGGTCGCGGCCCGGAAAGCCCCGAAGGGGAAGTAGCGGGCGTGATCCTTATGCGCGTCGTCGGTGTAGGTCGTCACCCGAAATGTGCCGGTAGTCGGCGGAGTTGCCCGGTACTCCCAGGCGTTCTTATGGGCCTCGTCGATCAATTCACGCGAGGCGACCAGACAGGCCCAAGGACAGAGCAGTCACCCGCCTCTGCGTCTGTGTGCCTAAGGTCGCTCCCATCCGGCCGTATGGTGGCAACGGGGTTGCAGAAAACGGACTCGAATTTAAGAATGAACGCTAACCACGCCCCGGTGGGAGATAAGCTGGGATACCACCCGCCTTCTGTTGCCGAAGCCACAACCACCTGGTTGACGGCCTCAGGGCACTCAACCCTTCTACCGACTATCGTTAGCAGGCAAACAGTGCCGCGATCAGAATATACGATTGAGCTTCCGTCGCCGGCCCACGGATCGGAGCTCAAGTAGAGGCCGGGCGTCTGAGAGTCACCCGCCGATTCTTGACCTGGCTCGAGCAGACTTTCAGTCGTACCGCTATTGAGGTCGAGCAAATATACACCCGCGTAGGAGTACCTTTCTCCACCTATACTCGGTGAGGTTCCAGGTTCTCCTATTGGGTGGGTGTAAGCCAGCAGGCGGTTTTCGGCCGGTGACCAAGCGCCACCAGCAAATGCCCATGGTTCAGGACTGCTTAACTGCTCGATCATGCCGGTCCTTATGTCCAGGATTTCGAGAACAGCTCTAGCGGGTCGCTCACCTTCAAGATACAACCACCGCGTATAGGCAATTCTTGTTGAGTCAAATGACCATCCAATCACTGCGATAAGATCGTTCAAGTGAATGGGAGGTGAAATTGCTGTTTCCTTCGCCTTGGAAAGCTCATAGGTCGCGAACTGAACCAACATGCCACGATCGCCTGTAGACTTGAGGTCGATGAGGTGAAACAACGACAAGCCGTCCGGCAGCCATTCCGCTCCAAAGGTCGGAGACGCGTTCTCGATGATCGTGAGCAGCCCCGTCTCCAAGTTTAACGTTGCTGGCCTTTGCGATTCACTATGCCACCCGGCCAACTGGCGACCATCCGGCGACCATGATAGCGGCATAAAACCCTCAAAGGGCAGGCTTATTGCACGAAGATTCTCTGGATGCCACAACAGACCGTTGCCTGGAAACAGCAAATAGTCAGTACTGTCAACGATGAGGTGGCTGGGCGGCGTGGCAGTTAGCGTGGCCGTTGGGGAAGGTACAGCGATTGGTCTTGGTGTGATAGTTGCCGTTTTAGTAGCCGCGGCCGTTGCTGCGGAAGTGGCCCGTGCTGTCGGGTACCGTGCGACAATAGTCACACTCGCTTCGCCAGTCGGAGTACTGGCCGGTCTGGGTGTCACGACGTTGCTCGAACACGAGGCTGCCGAAGTTAGGAGTAAGCATATCAACAACGGGAGAATTCGTCGGAAGAAGCGCGGCCTAGCCATGACCAGCCTCCCGGTTACCATATCACATCCGGGTTCACAAGGGAGAGGTCATCCCAGATTCTCCACGCGCCAAAGCCCCCGCATCGCGCCGCGCATAGCGAATCGCTCCATAAGGATCGTGACTCACCGATTCTGAGCTCTATATGTAGATGATTGCCCGTGCTATTACCCGTGCTTCCGACATTACCAACTCCCGTGCCTGGATCCACAACTGTTCCTTCTGCCAGGGTAGACGGTTCAATCAAGTGAGCATTGAGGACATATAGCGATTGGTTTGGCCTCAAGCCTAACAACTCGATGGTATCTTGTGGCAACGCGGCATGAGGGTATTCGATGATAACCAGATTGCCGTAGCCGTCGTTGTCTGACGGGACTAGCACGCCGGCTTGGTCTACGCAGTCCGACAACGCACAGGGGTCATTGACGACTACTACGCCCAGTGAAGGGGAATAGACAGGCGTCCACGCTGGCTGAGGATAGTCAAAACCTTCGTGGAATCTTCCGTCAGCTTGAAGTCCAAATGATGTTCCTGGTCTAGCGGGCAGCGGCTGGAGCGGGGGAACAAATGTGAGTGGAATGCTCGCTAGGGTCTCTGGCTCGTCAGGATACGTCGGCAGGCCAGGGTGTGGAGAATTGTTGTCGGGAGCGGTATTATTACCTCCGCAGTCAAGTCCTTCGATGTCACATTCACGATAGCCCGTGGGGTCGGTGAAGTTGAGCGGCGAGTTGAGGACGTAAGAGTAGCGGTTGAATTGTTGGGGATTGGCCGGATCCGGCGCCAGCGCATCGGCCGAAGCGAACCTGCCCACGGCCGGCACGTAAAAGCGCGCGTTCATGTAGATCAGCTCCAGGTCGTTGGCCCCCAGGTTGTTGTGCTTATGGCCGGTGTAACCGCGCCGGTGATCGCCGTGGGCTTGGGGCCAGTACAATCAACAGGACCCTCTATATTTTCTTAACAAAGAGATCGGGACGCTCGTTGCGCAGCTTTCGCATCAAATCGTCAAATCCGCCAATTCCCGGAGTGATCATGAAACCTCCTGCCCCAAGCCGCCAGATCAGACCATGCACTTTGAATATGGCAGGTAAACCCTCCATTCCTACTTGATAAGACCTGCGAAATGAGAAAGGCGGATGCCTAACCTTTCTTATAGATTCCCAGGGAAGCCACCGGCTCTCAGCGATAAGCGAGTGGACTTTTATGCCTGTTTCACTCACACTAATGGCTGGCAGTAAAGTGACAGTGCTTATGAGGAGGGCAAGCTGAAATAGGGTGAGGGCCCCAACAACCACGGTCAGAATACAGAGCATTGGAACCAGTAGCGCGGGCTGATTAAGTAAGAGCTGGTCTTGGAATAACCTCACGATAGTTGCAAGAACCGCAAACAATGTGATTGCTGACGAGGCGATCGCAGCTGCCCCAAAGGCGAGGCGTAACCAGCGAGGATACTCATGTCGTTGCACGTTCAACATGCTGATACGGGTCCTGGCTAACTGAAGCTAACAGCCAAGCCAAGAAGTGCGTTTCCGTCAAACGGGGCTGTCAGAAGCCACCCAAAATACAGCTCAATGAGCCTTCACACCCGAGTAGGAGACCTCGCCAATAGTTCCACTGTGGCAAAATATCCCAGTAATCTGAATCACCTTGCCTTGGGGTCCCGCTCCAGCGGAAGACCTCTAGGCTATAGCTCACGCCAAGGCTGATATCAATCTCTTCGCCAGCTTCAACCCCAAGCGCAAGCGACCAAGCGTCGCCAACATAATCATTGTATTGAACGGCAACCCCACCCGTAATTGCAACGGCTGCGGTGGCTCCCCATCCAAACGATTGAAAAGTGCTGTTGGAGGGAAAATTGAAGCCCAGCAGAACCCCAAGCCCGACATTCCCTCCCTGCAGCAATCCTACCTGCACGCCGGGAGAGGCAAATAGGCTTACTTCCCAACTCTCAAAGTTGAACAAAATGTCGAAATCGATCTGTCCTCCGGCTACCAGTGGTGCGTAAGCAAGTTCCAGTCGAAAGCCGATCACATCCCAGCCAATCTCGTCGTTTAGATACGTCAGCCAGTCCGGAAAGAACTCACCCATCTGATTGATTGCCGCGATAATGGAAGCCGGGATGCCGCTGTCTACACCAGCAGCCTGGTCTAATCCCTCCACGAAGAACCGCATCTGGCTAATCGTAAGGGTGCCAAGAAAGGCCAGGTCGAGACTATAAGCGTTCGAGATTTCCTGTGCGAGAGCCCAGCACCCTTCGTCACCCTCTTGCTCACAGCGGCCGGTGGGGTCGGTGAAGTTGAGCGGCGCGTTGAGGACGTAGGAGTAACGGTTGTAGCTCTGTGGGTTGTTGGGATCGGGCACCAGGCTATCGGCCGACGCGAACCGCCCCACGGCCGGCACGTAGAACCTCGCGTTCATGTAGATCAGCCCGACCCCGTCGTGTCGGCCGGCAGGTAGGGGCCGGCCAGGTAGAGCACGTCGGCGTTTGGCCGTAGGTGTAGCTGGGCGGCCGAAAGCGGGGTTGGCCCCAGATTTAGAACGAGGATGGTGGCCGTCGTCTCGTCGCCGACGGCCAGGGGCCCGGGCGGGACGCTCAGGCTGAGCGCCAGCGGGGGCGGGGGCGGCGGCTGGCCGGCCGCCGGCACGGCGTAGGCCAGTTGCGCCAGCAACAGCAGCAAGGGCCAGCGCAGCGCGCCCAGAAAGCGCCTGGCAGTGCGTGCGGCCATCATATCCTCCCTTCGCCGGAACCCGGCCAACACTGAAACCAGATCAGCACCCTTACTCTACACAATTCGGGGCCGCCTTGTCAATAGCCCCGGCCGGCGTGCAGGGCCGCGCCCCC
>JBOGUG010000427.1:0-6638 GCA_050696115.1 Promineifilaceae bacterium (SeqCode)
GACGTACTGATAGAGGCCTTTAACCAGATGGGCAGGCCGCTGCTGATTGCTGGCAGCGGCCGCGACCGCGGGCGCCTGGAGGCGCTGGCCGGGCCGAGCATCACCTTCCTCGGCCGGGTGAGCGACGCCGACTTGCCCGGACTGCTGGCCCGCTGCCGGGCCTTCGTCTGGCCGGCCGAGGAAGATTTCGGCATCGCGCCCCTGCAGGCCATGGCCTCCGGCCGGCCGGTGATCGCCTTGGCGGCCGGCGGGGCCCTGGAGACAGTTGTGCCCGGCACAGGCTGTCTATTTGCCGAACAAAGTGCGCCTGCTATCATCCGGGCCGTTGAAGAGTTTGACGCCAATGGGGTTAGCCCTGGCTTTATCCGCGCCCACGCCGAGCAGTTCGACCTCCAACTCTTCAAGCAGCGCCTGTTGTCCTTTATAGACCAGAAGGTGGCCGAACACTCAGGGCGATAAGGTGGTTTTGCGCGCCTATTGGGCCTTTCTGCGGCGGCGTTGGCCGCTGGTGCTCATCCCGGCCGCCGTCGTGCTGGCCATTGGGTTGCTGACCTACGACCGGCCGGCGTCGGCCTACAACGTGGGCGTGCGCTTCATCGCCGGCCAGGCCCCGGCTTCCCTGGCGGACCAGTCGGATGAGGAGCGGCTGGCGAACTGGCAGGCGTCGGAATACATCGTCGAGACCTTGGCCGAATGGGTTCGCGGCGGTCAATTCGCCAGCCTGGTCAGCCAGCGGCTGGCCGACCAGGGCGTTCAGGCGTCGGCCGAAGCCATCCAGGCGTCGGTCACTTCCGACAACACGCGCGGCACGCTGGTCTTGTACATGAATTACAGCGATCCGGCCGTGCTGGAGCAGATGATGGCGACGGCCGCGGCTGTGCTCGTCGAAGATAACGCGCTGGGCCTGCCCCAACTAGGCGGCCGGCCGGCCGAGGTGGTCCAACTGGACCGCCCGCTGGTCAACCGCGTTCCGGCCAGCATCCTGGATCAGTTGCAGTTGCCCTTGCGCCTGGGGCTGGCGCTGGCCGCCGGGGTTGGCCTGGCTCTGTTGGTCGAATACCTTGATCCGACCGTACGCGACGGCCGCGAGCTGGAGACAATGGGCCTGACGGTCATCGGGGTGATTCCCAGGGAATGAGACATGGAATTTCGAGATTACGCCCGCATTCTCCGCCAGCGCGGCTGGCTGATCCTGCTGCTGGCCGGCCTGACGGCCGCGGCCGCTTTCGGCTTCAGCAAGCTCCAGGACCCGGTCTATGAGGCCAGCCTGCGCCTGCTGGTGCAGCCGGCGCGCACTGATTTCGGCCAGGCTCAGGCCGCCCGCTCGCTCCTGCGGGGTTACGTGCAATGGATCCAGAGCAGCTACCAGGCGGCGCAGGTCATTGACCAGTTGCAGCTCGATATGACGCCCCAGCAGTTGATGGGCGACGTCGAGGTGGCCTCCGACGAATCCAGCTACATCATCCAAATCATCGTTGAGAACAGCAACCAGGGCCTGGCTTCCGATATTGCCATGGCCTGGGGCAACCTCTTCGTCCAGTTCCGCCTGGACGAGAACGCCGACCAGCGGCGCGAGGATCAGGTCGAAGCCCTGATCATTGACGATCCGCAAATTCGCCTGGCCCGGCCGCAGACGCAGGTCAACACGGCCGCCGGCTTTGTCTTCGGCGCACTTATCGGCGTTCTTCTTGTGCTTGGGCTGGAGTGGCTCGAATCGGGCGTCATGCGCCGCAGCCAGGACGTGGAGCGTTATTTGGACATTCCGGTTGTGGGCACGATACCTAAATGAAGGCAGCCCGGCCGTGGCCTGCCAGAGCTTCAATATGAACAGCACCTCCCAACTCATCACCATTTCTGACCCCCGTTCCCCCGTGAGCGAGGCCTACCGCACCTTGCGGACGAACCTGTCCTTTTCCAGCCTCGACCGGCCGCTGAGCACGCTGCTGGTCACCTCGCCCGCGCCCGACGAAGGCAAGAGCACGATCATCGCCAACCTGGCGGTCACGATGGCCCAGGGCGGCCGGGACACCATTTTGGTGGATTGCGACCTGCGCCGGCCGTCGCTGCACGAGCTGTTCGGCCTGGCGGCCGAGCCCGGCCTGACCAACCTGGCGCTTGAGGAGGACAGCCAGCCGTTCTTGCAAGCCACCGGCGTCGAGCGGCTGCGGCTGCTGGCGGCCGGGCCCAAGCCGCCCAACCCGGCCGACCTGCTCGGCTCGAAGCGCATTGACCAGGTCATCGCCTCTCTGGCCGAATCGGCCGACATAGTGCTGTTTGACGCCCCGCCGGCGATTGCCGTAACCGACGCGGCCGTGCTGGGGGCCAAGCTAGACGGCGTGCTGCTGGTCATTAGGGCCGGCCGGACGCGGCGCGAGCACGCCGAGCGGGCCAAGGAAGTCCTGGAGCGGGCCAAAGTCCGCGTTTTGGGGGCAGCCCTGACCAACGCGCCAGTTGACGGCACACTGGACAGTTACTACAGTTAGCCCCATGGAAGGCGCCGTTCCAGTCGCCGGCCGCCGCAACCAACCTTTTGTCGCGCTCGCCCTGATCCTGGTTCTGGCCGCCGGCCTCACCTGGGCCAATTACCGCTTTTTAGAGACCCCGAAGTACGCCCACCGCGACATCATGAGCCTCTGGGGCGGCGGCTGGGCAGTCGTACACGGGGTGGACCCTTACGACGCCGAGGAGTGGCGGCCGCTGCGCCTTGAACTTGGCAGCAAGTGGGCCACGGGCGACGCCGTCAACCCCTATCCGCTGTGGACGCTGCTACTTTTCACGCCGCTGTCGCTGCTGCCCTTGGGCTGGGCGACGGCCCTTTGGCTGACCTTTTCCCAGCTTTTGCTGGGGGCCTGTGTCCTGGCTTGGATGACGCGCCTGGCCAAACGCCGGCCGGGGATTGGCGAGTTTGCCCTGTTGGCCGTGGGCGCGTTTACTTTTCGGGCCACGCTGGTCAGCCTGCACAACGGCCAGGTGACCCTCTTCCTCTTGGCTGTGCTGACCGCTTTTCTGCTGCTGGAACAGCGCGGCCGGCCCTTCACAGCCGGCTTCGTGCTGGCCTTCATTTTGGTCAAGCCCAACCCTTTCTTTTTGCTGGTCCCGCTGCTGGCGCTGTGGCTGCTCTTGCGCCGACGCTGGCGCACGGCCGCCGGCGGGCTGGCGGCGCTGGCTTTGTTTGCGGGCGCCAGTTGGCTAGTCGATCCGGGCTGGCTCGACGGCTATTTGAGCGTCACCGACAAGACCTCTGAGTCTGTGCGCAGCTTCATCATGCCGACCCTCTGGGGCCTGGGCACTGAGATCAGCGTCCAGTGGACGGCCGCCATCGGCCTGGCTCTGGCGCTGGCGACCACGGCCGGGGTGGGCTGGTATGTCTTCACCCGGCGCGACCTGGACGCCGGCCAAGTGCTGGCCCTGGCCATCCCCGCCTCGCTGCTGGTGACGCCCTACGCCTGGGCCTATGAGCACGCCCTGCTCTTGCTGCCGCTGGGCATCTTGTTTCTTTCGGTCAAGCTGCGGCCGCTCGCCTGGGCCGGCTGGGCCGGCCTCATCCTGATCCTGCCCTGGATCTTGTACCGGGCCAGCGAGGTCCACGGCCGGGGCACGCCCGAAGTGTTGGTGCCGCTGCTGGCGGCCGGCTTCGTGCTGGCCTCCATTATCTTTAGCCGAAGCCACTCCTTGGCAGGTGCCGGCGCCAGCCAGTGAGCTGCGCCGGCCGGGCCTGTGGCTGGCCGGGCTGAGCGGGCTGGCGTTCAGCCTGCGCGCAATTGGGATCGGCGCCAACAGCCTCTGGTTTGACGAGGCGGTCAGTTACCTGGCGGCCAGGCTGCCGCTGGCCGACCTGCTGACCAACGCCGCTCAGTCTAGCCACCCGCCGCTCTACTACCTGATCCTCAAGGCCTGGCTGGCCGTTGCGCCCGAGGGCGACGGCTGGCTGCGGGCGCCGTCGCTCCTCTTCGGAGTGCTGCTGGTGCCGGCCGTCTACGCCCTCGGGCTGGGCTTGTTCGGCCAAGAGCGGCTCGGCTTGACTGCGGCCGGGCTGGTCGCGATCTCGCCGTTTCATATCCTTTACGCGCACGAGCTGCGCATGTACACCTTGCTTATGCTGCTGGTGACGGCCGGGGCCTATGCTTATTGGCGGGCGCTTGGCGCCGGCGGCCGCTGGTGGGCGGCGGCCGGGTTGCTCTGGCTGGCGGCCGCGTACAGCCACCTGTTCGCCTGGCTGTGCCTGGCGGGCCTCGGCCTGCACGCGCTGTGGCGCGGCCGGCGCGCCGTCACGCTGCGCGTCGGGCTGATGATCGCCCTCATCGCCTTGCTGTTCTCGCCCTGGGCCCTCGGCCTGTTGGCGGAGCCAGAGAGCGAACTTGGCAGCCTGCGGCCGCTGGCTCAGGCGGCCGAGCGCAACCCGTTGAAGCCGCTTTCGGGGCTGGCCTTCCTGCTGTTTGGGATGTCCGCCCGGCGGGGGTACACCGGCCTGGCGCTTTTCCTCAGCCTTGGCCTGCTAATCATCCTGCCGCTCGAAGCGCGCAAGGCGTGGCGGGCGGCTGGGAAGCCGGCCGGTGGTCCGCTGGCTTTAGGGCTGATCATGGTCGGGCTAGTCGTGGGATTGCCGGCCTCGCTCTATCTGGCCAAACCCTACTTCCTGCCTGAGCGCAGCCTGGCGGCCGCGGCCCCGTTTCTGGCCGTGCTGCTGGCCTGGGGCGTCGGCCGGCGCGCTTCGCCGCTGCCCTGGCTGGCCCTGGCCTCGGCCGGGCTGATGGCCGTGGGCGCCGCCTTGTACTTGAGCGGGCCGGCCGTTAAGCCGCCCTACCGTGACGCCCTGGCGCTCGTCGCGGAGTTAGCCCGGCCGGATGACGTTGTTTTGCACACGAGCGACGGCTCTTATCTCCCGGCCCTGCGCTATTTGCCGGAGCGGCCGGGCCTGCTGCTGGCCGGCGACCCCGATCCGCGCAAACCGGACTCGGTCTACGTTCTTTTGGGCGGCCAGCGCTGGGGTGTGGAGCAGGCGGCCGGCCACCCCGGCCGGCTCTGGTTGGTCGTTGCCCTGGAACACAGCCTGGAATGGCAGCAGGCTCAGCTGGCAGTGCTCGACGCGCGCCGCCAGCGGCTGGAAGAACACAACGTCGGCGGCATCCAGATCATCCTGTACGCCGGCCGCAACCCTGAGGCGGTGGGCCTGGCCGGCCGGGCAGGCTGATGAAGCGCGCCACCAGCCCGTTGGCCCGCTTGGGCTGGCCGTGGATTGTCCTCTTTCTCCTCTGGCTGGCCTTTGTGCTGGCCGGCTACTACGTGGTTCAAAACGCCTTCCTGCAGCCGACGCTGGAGCGGATCCGGCTGATGGCCTGGCTGCCGGCCGGCGTGTCGGCCGCGGCGCTCGGCCGGGCGGCGCTCGATCTCTTGGCCGCCGGCCTCATCGCCCTGGCCGGCCTCAACCTTGGTGGTTGGCTGCTCGATCGGCTGCGCCCGGCCGGCCTGGAGCCGGCCGAAAGGCTGATCTTCGGCCAGGCGCTCGGCCTGGGGCTGCTGGGGCTGGCGGTGTTAGGACTGGGGCTAGTGGGCCTCTTGGAGCGCGGCATCTTGCTGGCGCTGGTGCTTGTCCCGGCCGGCCTTGGCCTGCGGGCCAACCTGGCCAGGCTGCGACCGCTGGCTGCGGCCCGGCCGCCCCGATTATTGCTCCTGTATGGGCTGCCGGCCGGCGTGCTGGCGCTGGCGCTGGCCCTGCTGCCGCCCACGGCCTGGGATGGCCTGTTCTACCACCTCACCGGGCCGAAGCTCTATCTGGAGCTAGGCGCCATCCAGCCGGCGGCCGACATTCCGCACCTCAATTTCCCTTTTTTGCAGGAGATGCTTTTCCTGCTGGCCATGAGCATCCACAGCGACCGGGCGGCCGTGTTGCTGCACTTCCTCTACGCGCCGCTGCTGGTGGGGCTGGTCGTTCTTTTCGCCCGGCGCCATTTCGGGCTGAGAAATGGCTGGCTGGCGGCCGTCTTCCTTCTTTCGATGCCCATGCTGCTGAGCCTGGCTGCCTGGGCCTACAACGACCTGGCCCTGGCGTTTTTTGAGGTCGGCGCCCTGTATGCCTTGCTGCGCCAGCGGCAGGCGACGCAGGGCGCGCCGGCCGGCGCGCCGGCGGCCGGCCGCGCCGACCTCATTCTAGCGGGCCTGCTGGCCGGCTTCGGCCTGGGCCTAAAGTACACGGCCGTGGTCGCCGTCGTCCCACTTGGCCTGCTCTTGCTGCGCTGGGGCCGGCGCCGGCCGCGCTTGGCGCTCGGCCGGCTGGCGTTGTTCGGCCTGACGGCCGGCCTGCTGCTGACGCCCTGGCTACTTAAGAACTGGGCTTTCACCAGCAATCCTGTCTACCCCTTCGTCTTCGGCGGCCAGAATTGGGACACTTTCCGGGCGGCCGCCTATGCAGAGGCCGGCACCGGCATTGCCTACAACCCGGCCGGCTGTCGCCAGGGGCCGCCCGAACACCTCCACGGCCAGCATCCGACCGGCTGCGCGTTCGACGCGGCCTACCTGGCCCGGCGGCTGCTGACCCTGCCCTATGGGCTGACGTTGGGCATTCATGACACCAGCCGCGACGGCGATCCGGGGCCGTTGTTTCTCGTCTTCTTGCCCCTGGCGCTGCTGTATGGCCTCGG
>JBOGUG010000428.1:0-5678 GCA_050696115.1 Promineifilaceae bacterium (SeqCode)
ACCCTCAGCGGGAGCTGAGGGTCGACCTCGGGGGGGGAGCCAATAGGAAGTATATCCCTTTCCGGCCCTGTGTCAATCGTCATTTTTCCGGCCCGCCCTGGCGCCGGCCGCTCATTCGACTGTCTCGCTGGTGCCGTCGGTGCAGACCGCGCCCGGCTCTGGCGTCTGCGGGCCGCGCTGGTAGCGCTGGATGAACTGGCTCACGCGCGGGTCATCGGCCGACTCCAGCCCCAACTGCAATCCCCAGGCGGTCAGCACAATGGGGCTGCGCAGGCCGGGGAAGGGGCTCAGAAGCAGGAATGACTCGTCCTCGGCCAGCTCCTGCAGCCGCTCGACCTCATCGGCCGGCAGCTCCGGCCGGTAGGTGATCCACACCGCCCCGTGCTCCATCGAGTGGATGGCGTGCTTGGTCAGGATCGGCGCTGCATAGATGGCGCAATTTTGCCAGACGCCGCTGTGAATGCCGCCGGGCGGTGGGATGTCCAACTGGGTGTAACTCACATCCTCGTCGTGGCCGCGCGACAGGCCGGCCACCTGCTGCAAGCCTTCCAGCGACTGCGGCTCGCGCTGATTGAGATACAGAAGGTAGGCCAGCGCGGCGATAAAAATGACGACCCCGCCCGCGATCAGGCCGACCTTCAATAAGTCGCTGCGCGGCTCGTCCAGGGCCCGGCCGCTGCGGGCCGGCTTAGCTCGCATAATGACGCCTCCTCTGCATGGGCAACTCCAGTCCCTTACGGCAATGGAAAAAGGGCGCCTGCGCGCCCTCCAACTCCGGCTGAGTCTACCATGCCGGCCGCGCTTTGTCTATCGCCTTGCGGCGACTTCAGACCTCCGGCCGGTCAAGCCAATGGGCTTCAGCCCCCCGGCCGTCGTCAGCCGCCTTCAGCTGCCTTCAGCTGCCTGCCATTCCCGCGCCACCCGGCGCAGGAACTGGGCGTTAACCGCGACGATGATCGTGCTCAGCGACATCAGCAGAGCGCCCACGGCCGGCGACAGCAAGATGCCGAAGGGGGCCAGCACGCCGGCCGCCAGCGGGATGGCCACCACGTTGTAGCCGGTCGCCCAGAGCAAGTTTTGGCGCATCTTGGCGTAGCTGGCCCGGCTCAGGGCAACGATCTTGACCACGTCCAGCGGGTTGCTCTGCACCAGGATCAGATCGGCCGACTCGACGGCCACGTCTGTGCCGCTGCCAATCGCGATGCCGATGTCGGCCCGCGCCAGGGCCGGCGCGTCGTTGACCCCATCGCCGACCATTGCCACCCGCCGGCCCTCGGCCTGCAGCGCGGCCACCTTCTTGTCCTTGTCCTCCGGCAAGACCTCGGCGAAATATTGGTCAATGCCCAGCTCCCCGGCCACCGCCTGGGCCACGGCCTGGCTGTCACCGGTGAGCATGGCCACCTCAAGCCCCAGCGCGTGCAGGCGGGCGATGGCCTCGCGGCTCTCCGGCCGGATCACGTCGGCCAGGGCGAAGGCTGCCTGCACCCTGTCGCCGGCCGCCAGGTAGATCACCGTCTGGCCCTTCGCGCCCGCCTGGGCGCTGAAGGCGGCAATCGCGTCCGGCGCGGCCAACTCCAGGTGCTCCAGCAGGCGCGGCCCGCCCACGTAAACCGTCTCGCCGTTGGCGCGGGCCTGAACGCCGCGCCCCTTGAGGGCCTGGAAGTCGCCCACCTTGGGCAGCTTCAGGCCGCGCTCGGCCGCCGCCTGGCGCACCGCGGCCGCGATGATGTGCTCCGAATCCCCTTCGGCCGCCGCCGCCAGCGCCAGCGCCTCGTCGGCCGGCCGGCCGTCGGCCGCCAGCAGGTCCACCACCCCCTGTTCCCCTTTGGTCAAGGTGCCGGTCTTGTCGAAGATGACCGTGTCCAGGTTGCGCGCCTCTTCCATCGCCAGCCGGTCGCGGATCAGAATGCCGTTGCGCGCGCCGACGGCCGTCGTGATGGCCACCACCAGCGGAATGGCCAGTCCCAGCGCGTGCGGGCAGGCGATAACCAGCACGGTCACCACCCGCATCAGCGTCTCCGAGTTGAAGCCAGTTGCCAGGCTCCAGGCCACGGCCGTGACGGCCGCGGCCGCCAGGGCGGCGTAAAAGAGCCAGCCGGCGGCTCGGTCGGCCAGCAATTGGGTACGCGATTTGCTCTGCTGGGCTTCTTGCACCAGGCGCATGATGCCGGCCAGGGCGGTTTCCTCGCCGGTGGCCGTCACCCGAACGCGCAGGCTGCCGCCGCCGGCGTTGATGGCCCCGGCGATGACGCGCTCGCCGGCCGCCTTGGCCACCGGCCGCGACTCGCCGGTCAGCATGCTCTCGTCCATCTCCGAGCTGCCCTCGACCACCTCGCCGTCGGCCGGCGCGGCCGCCCCCGGCCGCAGCAAGAAGACGTCGCCGGCTTGCAGGCTGGCGGCCGCCACCTGGCGCGTCTGGCCCTCGGCCGTCACCAGTTCGGCCGTGTCGGGCATCAGCTTGGCCAGCGCGTTCAGGGCGCCCGACGCCTGGCGCACGCTGCGCATCTCCAGCCAATGGCCCAGCAGCATGATGTCAATTAAGGTGACCAGCTCCCAAAAGAAGCTCTCGCCCAAGTCTAAGACGAGCGTCGCCAGGCTAAAAACGAAGGCGACGCTGATGGCCAGCGAGATGAGCGTCATCATGCCCGGCTCGCGGTTGCGCAATTCAGGCCCGGCCATGCGCAAGAAGGGCAGGCCGCCGTACAGGAAAATGGCCGTGGCGAAAATAGGCGTCAGCCACTGGCTGCCAGGAAACTCCGGCGCCCGGAAGCCAAGCCAATCCTGGATAGCCGGGCTGTAGACCAACACGGGCAAGCTGAGCGCCAGGCAGACCCAGAAGCGGCGCCGGAACAACTCCTCGTGGCCGGTGTGATCCACGTGGGCGGCGTGTTCCATCTCGCCGTGGCCGGCCGCGGCCGGCATGCTCTGCTGGGCCTGCTCCAGCCTGGCGTGGTCGTGGCCCGCGTGTTCCGCGGGCCTCATCGCCGCCTGGTCGTGACCGGCATGCCGGCCGGCATCCGGGCGGGCAGGGGGGCCAGACCCTACAGAATCGGCCGGCGCGTGTTGGCCGTGTTCGTGATGGCTGTGTTCGTCGTGCACGGCTTTCCCCCTTCCCAACCTCGGGGAGGTCTTGTCATCCCCAGGAACTCACACCGCCTAGCCCAACGGCTGGCCAATGCCGCCGGTGCAGGGGGCGCCGAACTCTGGCGTCTGTGGCCCCAGGCGGTAGGCGTCAGTGAATTCAGCCAGGCGCGGCTCTTCGGCCGAGTCCAACTCTAATTGCAGTCCCCAGGCAGTGGCCACCACCGGGCTCCTCAGGCCAGGATAAGGGCTGAGCAGCATAAATGTCTGGCCGCGCGCCAGCTCGCGCAGGCTTTCGATCTGCCCGGCCGGCAATTCGGGCTGGTAGGTGATCCACACGGCCCCATGCTCCATAGCATGGATGGCGTACTTCTTCTCAACCGGCTGGTCGTAGATGCCGCAGTTTTGCCAGCGCGGGCTGTGCACGCCGCCCACCGGCGGCAGGTCCGCTTCGGCGATCTCAACCCCCTCATCATGGCTTTGCTCCTGCCGGCCGAACTCCACCACGCCCTCGATATCGCCGCCGAGATTCTGGTACAGAAGCAAGCCGCCAAAGATGACGACCACGGCGACGACGGGCAGCAAGAAGGTCAGGGTGCGCCGGCGGCGCCTGGCTTCGACCTCCTGGCGCCGCTGCTCGCGCCGGCTTACTTTCGCCTGGTTCGTCATGCTGTTCTCCTCCGCGCTAGGCTTAAATGGGGCGCCCCGGCCGCCGCGGGGATTATACCGCCCTCAGCCCAGCTTTACGCCCCGCAGCCGCAGCGCGTTCGACACCACGCTCAGGCTGGAAAAAGCCATCGCCCCGGCCGCCAGGATGGGGCTGAGCTGGCGCAGGAACTGCGGCACCCACTCGAACGGCGCCAGCGCCCCGGCCGCGATGGGGATCAGGGCCAGGTTGTAGCCAAAGGCCCAGCCCAGGTTCTGCTTTATGTTGCGCAGGGTCGCCTGGGAGAGCCGAATAGCCTGGGGCACGGCCCGCAGGTCGCCACCCACCAGGGTGATGCCGGCCGTCTCCAAGGCCACATCCGCCCCGGCCCCGATCGCCAGGCCCACGTCGGCCTGGGCCAGGGCCGGTGCGTCGTTAATGCCGTCGCCGACCATGGCCACCGCCCGCCCCTGGCGCTGGAGTTCAGCCACTCGCGCCGCCTTGTCGGCCGGCAACACCTCGGCCAGCACGCCGTCCACGCCCGCCTGGGCCCCAATGGCTGCGGCCGTGGCGGCGTTGTCGCCGGTCAACATGACCACCTCCAATCCGAGTGCCTGCAACTGGCGCACGGCTTCCTGGGAGCCCTCTTTGAGCGTGTCGGCCAGGCCGATGAGGCCATGGGCCTGCCCGTCCACCGCCAGCCACATGACCGTCTTGGCCTCTTGCTGCAGCCGTTCGGCCGCCGGCGCCAGCCCGTTCAGGGCCACGCCCTGGCGCTCCATCAGGCCCAAATTGCCTAGGAGCAGCGCCCGGCCGTTCACCTCGGCCGTCACGCCGTGGCCGGCGATGGCCTGGAAACCGGCCGGCTCGGCCAGAGCCAGCCCCTCCTGCTCGGCCTGGCGCACGATGGCCCGGCCGAGCGGGTGTTCAGAACCTCGTTCGGCCGAGGCGGCCAGATACAGCAATTCGGAGCGCCCCCCACGCTCATCAGCCGCCCGGCCGGCCAGGATGTCGGTCACCCGCGGCTGGCCGCGCGTCAGGGTACCGGTCTTGTCCAGGGCGACCACGTTGGCCCGCTGGGCCGCCTGCAGGGCGGCGCTGTTCTTGAACAGGATGCCGCGCTCGGCCCCCTTGCCCACCCCGACCATGATCGAGGTCGGCGTCGCCAGCCCCATGGCGCAGGGGCAGGCGATGACCAGCACGGCGATCATGCGGATCAGCGCGGCCGTGAAACCCACCCCGCTCGCCAGCCAGATGACGAAAGTCAGCAGCGCCAGGCCGATGACGGCCGGCACAAACACGGCCGCCACCTTATCCACCAATTCCTGGATCGGCGCCCGGCTGCCCTGGGCCTGCTCGACCAGCCGGATGATCTGGGCCAGGGCGGTCTCGCTGCCCACCCGGGCCGCTTCGATCTTGAGCAGCCCCTGCTGGTTCAGCGTCGCCCCGATCACCATGTCGCCGGCCACCTTGTCAACCGGCAAGCTCTCGCCGGTCAACATGCTCTCGTCCACCGCCGACTGGCCTTGCAACACCCGGCCGTCCACCGGGATCTTCTCGCCCGGCCGGACGAGCAAGTGGTCGCCCACGGCGACCTCGTCAAGCGGGATGTCCACCTCGCGGCCGGCGCGCAGCACGCGGGCCGTCTTCGGCCGCAGCCCCATCAGCTTCTTGATGGCTTGGCTGGTGCGCCCCTTGGCCCGCGCCTCCAACAGCTTGCCCAGGACGATCAGGGTGATGATCGCCGCCGCCGTCTCGAAGTAGACGTGCTCGCCCAGCGCGGCCGAGCCCAGGCTGAGGCCGATCAGCACCGCCAGGCTGTAGAAATAGGCGGCCGAAGAGCCCAGGGCCACCAGCACGTCCATGTTGGCGCTGCCGCTGCGCAGGCTCTTGGCTGCGCCGGTGTAATAGTCGCGGCCGACGTAGAACTGCACCGGCGTCGCCAGGGCCA
>JBOGUG010000429.1:0-11176 GCA_050696115.1 Promineifilaceae bacterium (SeqCode)
CCGGACGGGTGGTTGTGGACAACGATAATGGCGGCCGCGTTCTGGCGAATGGCTGCCCTGAACAGCTCACCGACCCGAATGACCGAAGTATTCAGGCTGCCGACGTAGAGGGTGGGGATGTTGAGCACCCTGTTCCGGGTGTCTAGCAGGATCACGCGAAGCTGTTCCTGCTCCAAGAGAGCCATCTCGCTCATGAGCAGGCTGGCCGCATCCTGCGGGCTTGACACGAGCGGCCGCTCCTCCGGCGTGTGGGCGCTCAAGCGCCGGCCGAGCTCCAAGGCTGCTTTCATCTCAATCGCCTTGGCCGGGCCGATGCCCTTCACCTGGCGCAGCTCGGCCAGCGTCGCCCGTCCCAGCCCGGGCAAGCCGCCAAAGTTGGCCAGAACGCGCTCCGCCAGGCGCAGTACGTTTTCGCCGTTCAGGCCGGTGCGCAGCACAATCGCCAGCAACTCGGCCGTGGACAGGACGCCTTCGCCTACATGCGCCAGCCGCTCGCGCGGCCGGTCCGCGCTGGCAAGGTCGCGCATCATGGGCGTGTATTCGGCCGGCTCGGGCTGGCTCACAAGGCTACTTGGGCTGCGGCTGCTGCCGGGCTAAACGTCCTTCATCAGGACGACGAGCTCATCCCACTCCTCAGGCAAGAGGTGCAGGCTGACGCCGCCCAATTCGAGATGGTACATATAGCCTGCCTCGTCGTCGGCCGTGCGCCAGGCGATGAAATTTTCGGTCTCGGCCAGGATCTCCGGCTCCGCCTCGTTAGATGCCATGTTTCCCTCCTGATTGACGCCCCGGCCGGCTGACACACGGCCGGCCAGCGGCCATTATACCCGCTGCCCGATCTGATCCAAGCCAAAAAAACCTCCTGCCGCTTCTCAAAGCAGTGGCAGGAGGCTCATGCAAAAACCTTAGCCGGACAGCTTAACGGCGCGGGCCGCCGCGCCGCCCCCCGCCGCGCTGGTTGCGGCCGTTGCGGCCGCCACTGCGGACCGAGTCGGCCGCCCGGGCCTCTTCGAGCGTCCAGCCTTCCAATACGGCCTGGCGCGAGAGGCGAATCTTGCCGGTGTCCTTGTCCACGTCAGTAATCATGACGAACACTTCGTCGCCGACGCGCACGGCGTCCTCTACCCTGTCAAGCCGTTCCGTTGACAGCTGGGAGATGTGCACCATGCCATCCACGCCGGGCGTGAACTCGACGAAGGCGCCGAATTCTGTCACCCGCACGACCCGGCCGCTGAAGATCTGGCCCAGCTCCGGCTCGCGGGTGATCAGCTCGATGCGCTCCACGGCCTGCTCGGCCATGGCGCCGTCCACGCCTGCCACGTAGATCGTGCCGTCCTCCTGGATGTCTATCGAGACCTCGAACTCTTCCTCCAGGCTGCGGATCATGCTGCCGCCCTTGCCGATGACCGCGCCGATCTTATCGGGATCAATCTTCAGGCTGAGCATGCGCGGCGCCCAGCGGCTCAACTCCGGCCGCGGGGCGGCCATCGTTGTCGCCATATGCTCGAGAATCTGCATCCGGCCGACGTGAGCTTGCTGCAGCGCTTCGGCCATAATCTCGCGCGATAGGCCGGAGATCTTGATGTCCATTTGCAGGGCGGTCACGCCTTCCGACGTTCCGGCGACTTTGAAGTCCATGTCGCCCAGGTGATCCTCCATACCCTGGATGTCGGTCAAGACGGCATGCTTCTGGCCGTCGGTCACCAGGCCCATGGCCACGCCGGCCACCGGCCGGCTGATCGGCACGCCGCAATCCATCAGCGCCAGGCTGGAGGCGCAGACGCTGGCCTGACTAGTGCTGCCGTTTGAAGACAGCACTTCGGATACTACTCGGATCGTATACGGGAACTCGTCCTCCGGCGGCACGACCGGCGTCAGCGCAGTTTCCACCAGGGCGCCGTGGCCAATCTCGCGCCGTCTTGGCCCGCGCAGTGGCCAGGTCTCGCCGGTGGAGTAGGGCGGGAAGTTGTAATGGTGGATGAACCGGCGCGTATCCTCTGGATAGAGGCCGTCGAGCTTCTGCGCTTCGCGCAGCGTGCCCAGGGCAGTGATGGACAGCACCTGCGTCTGGCCACGAGTGAAGACCCCCGAACCGTGGGCGCGCGGGCTGATGCTGACCGCCGAGCTTAACGCCCGGACTTCGGCGTAACCTCGGCCGTCCGGCCGGATGCCCTCCTCCAGGATGCGGCGCCGCACTTCTGCCTTGAGCATGTCCGCGATGACATCCCGGATCGGCTTGGGTTCAGCCGTCTCGTCTTCATCCAGGAAGCTCTGCACGATCTCCTCGCGCAGGGCATCCATGGCCTCATTCCGGCCGCTGCGGTCGTCATGGGTGACGACGATGTCGCGGATGCGATCGCCGACGCGCCCGCGCACGGCCGCGTCCAATTCCGGGTCGGTATCAGCCCGCTCAATCTCGCCTTTGTCCTTCCCAACCGCCGCCTGCATTTCAAACTGTAAATCAATGATCGGCTGGAGGCTTTGGTGCCCAAACTCCAACGCCTCAATGAGAAGCGATTCGGGGATTTCCTCGGCGCCGGCCTCCACCATGATAATGGCCTCGCGTGTGCCCGCCAAGCGCAAATCCAGCGTGCTATCCGCCATTTGAGGGATGGTGGGGTTGGCCACCATCTCGCCGTCAATGTAGCCCACCCGTACGCAGCCGATGGGACCATCCCAGGGGATGTCCGAGATAGTCAAGGCGGCGCTGGCGGCGTTTACCGCCATGACGTCCAGGTGATGCTCACTATCTGAGGACAGGGTCGTTATGATGACCTGGACTTCGTTGCGCATGCCGTCGGGGAACAACGGCCGCAGGGGCCGATCGGTTAGGCGGCAGATGAGGATGGCCTCTGTGCTCGGCCGCCCTTCGCGGCGGAAAAAGCTGCCTGGAATGCGGCCGGCGGCGTACATGCGCTCTTCGTAGTCGACGCTCAATGGGAAGAAGTCCAGACCCTCCCGGATCGTCTTGGACATTGTCGCTGTAGCCAGCAACATGCTGTCGCCGACCTGCACCAGGACGGCGCCGCCGGCCTGTTCGGCAATGTCGCCTACGGAAAAAGTTAGCTCGTGTTCGCCTACCTGGGCGCTAAAGCGTTGGCTTGTCATGATATTGTGTTTCCTCCACTTGTTCAGTGTGCGGCAGCGCCCCGGCCGGCCGCCCGCGGCGATCCGCGCCACTCGGGGCCTCATCCGGGGAAGGTCTGCCTTTCGATTGTGGGCTGAGAAGGGAGGGTTTAGGGACTGGGCAGTGGCTCGCAGCAAAGCCCGGCCGCTCTGTGCGGACCACTGCCCAAACCCTAAATCGTAACTCTGCTCCTCGCTGCCCTGTTAAACAAGAAATGGCGCGCCGTCCTATAGCTTAGCGCCGGCGCGACCTTCAGACTTAGCGGCGCAAGCCAAGCTGCTGCAAGATCGTCCGGTAACGCTCCGGGTAGTTCTTGCGCAGGTAAGCCAGCAAACGGCGCCGCTTGCCGACCAGCATCAGCAGACCCCGCCGCGAGCTTTCGTCGTGCTTGTGGGCGTTCAGGTGACCCTGAAGCTGCTTGATGCGCCGGTCAAAGATGGCAATTTGCACTTCGGCCGAACCGGTGTCGCCTTCGTGGGTGCCATACTGCTCGATCAATTCGGACTTTTCTGCCAGCGTGAGTGGCATGTCGTTTTCTCCTATGATGGATGGTCTGTGCCGGCCAGCCGTCGCGCCGAAAGCGTCTAACTGGCGAGCGACCCAGCATTATAGCAGACAAGCCGGCCGACGCAAAGATCCGGGGCGGCCGCGAAGCTTAACTTTGAGGGGTAGGGGTTCCGGCCGGCGCGGGCGCTGCGGGCGGCGTCAACAGGGCGGCGACCTCATCCACGGCCGACCTCACGACCACGTGCACCCGCTCGTCGCCTTCCTTGAGCAGGTAAACGCTGCCCACCGTTGGCGTGTCGTTGCCCACCCGGAGCGTAATCTCGCGCCGCCCCTCGCCCAGATTGACCACCAGCGCAATTGTGTACGCCGGCTCGTCCAAGCCATAGGCTGCCAGCGGGTTCTGGCTGGCCGGAATTGAGCTGCGGATGTCCAGGTTCAGCAGGCCGTTGATCTGCGTCTGGAGCGTGTCGGTGATTGTGTCTGTGGCCGCGCCGCTGCTGCGCGTCCAGCCTTCCGGCAAGCGGGTAAAGGTGACCGTTTGGCCTTCGTCCCGGCCGCTAATTTCCAGTTGCTCCACTTCATGCCAATCTAATTCGTCGTCTATGACATTTGGCGCGAGCGTCGCCACGGGCGGCAGGTCATCGTCGCTTTCCGGCTGCTGGCCCTGCCAGATCACGAAGGCCAGCAAAGCCGCCAGCACCAGCAGCAGCGCCAGCGTGACGCGCCAGTTCATGCCCGCTGGCTCCGCCGGTACCACATGGCCAGGCCGACAGCCGCAATCAGCAGCGGCGCTCCAAACCAGCTCACCACCTGCATCAGGCCCAACTGGGTCTGCGGCACGACGAACTGGCGGTTGACAACCTCGCGCGGAGTCAGGTCGAGCGCCGTCTCGTCGCCCGCCAGCCAGTTAACGGCGTTGGTGAAGAACAGGTAGTTCCCGTTGGAAAAGACGATCTCATTGGTCGGCAGATCCGCGTCGCCAACCAAAACTACCCGCGCCCCACCCTCGGCTCTCTCGGCGCTGGCGGCGACAGCCAGCGGCCCTAGGGCATCTTCTCCGTCCGGCTGCACCTGCTGCAGGCTGAGGTCCGTTTCGCCCCACGAGCTCTGGCTCGTCAGCGCCAACTCCACCGGCGTCACGCCTTCGCTGGCGCTGACCCCAACCGAGCGGGCCACGTTGAAAAGGACGCCCAGGTTGCTCAAGTCGTCCGGCGTGATCGGGCTGGTTCCGAACTCGAAGGTCAGGAATAGGAGCGGATTCTGCTGGCCGAAAAGGGCCATTTGCGGCTCGATGATGACGTCCGGCCGCAGGCTCAGGCCCCACTCCTCTGCCAGCATTGCCCTCAGCCCGTCATTCTCCGCCCGCGCCGCGGCCGCGCTTCCCACCACGTCGCGCATGAAAAGGGCCGCCCCCCCGGCCGCCAGGTAATCTCGGATGGCGGCCAACTCGGCCTCCTGCAGCGGCGCCTGGGCCCCCACCTGGAGGATAACGCTGGCGTCCTCCGGCACAGACCCGGCCACGGCAATGTTGAGCTCCTCGACCGTGAAGCCCAGGTCGCGCAGGTCGGTGACGATACTGCTCAGCCCCTGGGGGCCATTATCGTTGATGCTGCGCTCCCCGTGGCCGGCCAGGAAATAGGCTGGCTTGGCGACCGGGTTGATGACCTGCAAAAGCGCCGAGTGAATGTCGCGGTCGCTCAACGTGCTGGCCTTGGCGAATTGCTCTTCCTCCCCCTCGCCGCGAACGAAAACCAGCGTCCCGTCGCGCTCGACCGCGTAACGTTCGGCCAGGACGGGGTTGGCTTCGGGGTCCACGAAGCGGTAGTTAAAGCTGTCGTCAACCGCCTGCAGGCTCTCTAGGCGCGTCACCGCCTCCTGGCGCTGGCTCTCAAAGCGGGGTGTGTAGAAGCCAATCGCGTTGATCGGGCTCTCGGCCGTTTCCAACAACTGGCGCGTCTCCGGCAGCGGGCTGAATTGATCGGTGGCCGTCAAGTCCCAGCGCCAATCGCTATTCTGGTAGGCGATGAAATAGAGGATCACGCCAATCGCCGCGAAGAAAAGCACCGCCAACAAAGTGCTGGCGCTGTAGCGCGCCCGCCGGCCGCTGAAGAGCCGGCGCACGTCATCCGGCCGCAGCAGGGCGAACAGCAGCAGGCTGAGCGCTCCCAGGGCCAGCGGCAAGTTGGTGGCCAGGGCAAAGCGGCGGGTGACGAAATAGCTCAGCGCCCCCAGTAGCAAGAGAGCGATGCCCAGCCAGGGCAAGAAAGTGGCAAGCCGGTTGACTGTGGTTCTCATTTCAGTTCGATACCCAATCTATGCTGCGCAGCGGACGGCCGGGCGCTAGCGCCAGCGCCGGCTTTCGAGCATCCGGGCGGCCGCAAACAGGCTCACGGCCGCGATCAAGGCGTAATACAGCACGTCCTTGGCGTTCACCAGGCCGGCCAGAAAGGCGTTCAGATGATCGTTGAAGGACAGCTCCATAAAGATGGTGTTCAGGCTCGGGTTGGAGGCGAACAGCGTGGCTGCCAGCCCTGAAAGAAGCAGAATCAGTGAGATCCCAAAGGACAGGAAGAAGGCGACGATCTGGTTCTCGGTGCTGGCCGAGGTCATCGTGCCGATGGCCAACAGCGCCGCGCCCCACAAAATGACGCCCAGATAAGCGCCGATCAGCGGCCCCGGATCGGGGTTCCCGAATCGCAGCAGCACCAGGGGGTAGACGGCCGTCAGCAGCAACAGAATTAGATACAGCAGGAATGCGGCCAGGAATTTGCCCAGCACGACCTCGCCGTCGCGCACGGGCAGCGTCATGAGGAGTTCCATCGTGCCGCTCTTCTGTTCCTCCGACAAAAGGCGCATGGTGATGGCTGGGCTTGCGAAGAGCATCAGGAAGGCAAAACTGCTCAAAATAGCGACAACCGTGGGTCGTACGTCGGCGCCGGGTTGGCTGGCCAGAGCCAGTTGGCCGGCAAAAATGTAGCCCGTCACCAGCAGGACCATGATGATCACGATGTAGGCAATCGGCTGGGCAAAGAAAGCGCCCAACTCGCGCCGGGCGACGATCCAGATGTTACGTAACATTAGCCCTCCTCCTCGAGCGAATGGTCCGCTTCCAAGGCCTGATCCTCCAGCGCCGGCGCTTCCTGTTCATCATCCCCCTCGGCCGGCAGCTCATCCTCGAGGGCCGCTTGGCGCACCTTCTGCAGGAATACCGACTCCAGGCTCAACCGGCCGGCGCTCATCTCAAGGAGTCGCCAGCCGCGGCCGACGGCCGTCTCGCCCACGGCGACCCGCGTCTCGTCGCGGCCGTCGTAGGCCAGGTTGAAGCCATCGCTCCCGTCCGGGCTGGCCGACCGCACGCCGGGGATCTGGGCCAGCACGGCCGCGCTGTCGGCCGTCGGCTGCGCCAAGCGCAAGGTCAGCACGGCGCTCCCATCGCCGCCCATCACCTCAGCTATGGGCATGTCGGCTCGGATGCGGCCGTCAATGATCATAATCACCCGGCTGCAAAGTTGTTCAACTTCGGTCAGAATGTGCGTGCTGAGCAGAATCGTATGCCGCTGGCCGAGGGCGGCGATCAAGTCGCGCACCTCTTTGATCTGGGCCGGATCCAGGCCGATGGTCGGCTCGTCAAGAATCAGGACGGCCGGATCGTGAATAAGCGCTTGGGCCAGGCCAACCCGCTGGCGCATACCCTTTGACAGCTTTCCGATGAAGGTCTCGGCTCGGTCGAGCAGGTCTACCGATTCGAGGACGTCGTCCACCCGGTCCCACAGGTCATCCACCCGCCGCAGCCGGCCGACGTAGGCAAGATAGCCCTCGACGGTCATCTCAGGGTAGAGGGGCACGGTCTCCGGCATATAGCCGAGGCTCTGGCGCGCTTGCAGCGATTCAGTCAGCGTGTCGAAGCCGTTAATGCTGGCGGCGCCGGAGGTTGGCGGCAAGTAGCCGGCCAGAATCCGCATCGTCGTCGTCTTGCCGGCCCCGTTAGGCCCCAGCATCCCGACAATCTCGCCCCGGCGACAGGTGAAGCTGACGTCGCTGACGGCCGCGAAGTTGCCGTACACCTTGGTTAGATCCGTGGCGCGGATTAACTCGCTCGGATTAGGCTCGACTGTGTTCATAGATTTGCTCGCCCGGGATGTAGGCAAAATAAAAGCACACTAGCTCATTGCTGAACTGAATGTGCCGGCATTCAGAGCGATTGCTGGCGCGAATGGTAGCCAAAAGGCCAAGGGCTGTCAACTGGAGTAGCGCCCTCTAAGCTGCCGCTGATCTCCGGCCGAAAAACCTCTTGCCCCCTGGTCGGCGCACAGACCTGTGATCGCACCGGCCGTTCCGGACACGGGTTGGCCAACGCCGGCGCCGGCCGCGGCCATTCCAGAAGGCAAAGACCCCGCAGGTCTCCACGACCTGTGGGGTCTTTCTAGGGCGCAGCGCGCCGCGTCAAAGCCCGCTCAGAGAGCTGTTACTCCGAGTACAGGATTGACGGCAAGTACAAGTTGTCGGGGCCACCCTCCACGCAGTGGCCGACTTCGAAGTCGTCAAGGTACCAGCCTTCATCGCCCACGGCCGCGTCCGACAGCAGGCGGAAGCGGAACTGAACGGTTTCGCCAGCATAGGCGCTCAGGTCAGCGGTGGAGCTTAGCCAGGGCTGATCGCCGGCAACGGTGCCGCACCACAGCTCGACGCCAGTCGGTGGGCCGTTGTTGCCCACCCCGTCGTACGGATCGCTCCACAACTCGGCGTTGATCTGGGTCCAGCTGGCGCCGACGTCGTTGGTGACTTCGAGCGTGCCGCCATCCCAACAGCCGCCGGAGCCGGCCGGATCCTCAAAGATCTGCTCGTTGAGGAACTGGAGGCTGTGGTGATGGCCCGTGATCGGGATGGTGAACTCCGGCGAGACCAGGATCTGTTCGCCAGGCACGTCGATGTCATCGGCGTGGTAGGCGAAACTGCCGCTGCCGGGCGAGGGGTTGGTGTCAACCAGGCTCCACGTGTCGGTGCCCGTGGGCGCCTCATGCGTCCAGCCCGGCGCGCCACTGTCGAAGTTTTCGCTGTAGATGGCCACGTAGTCGTCGCCCGGGGCGCACATCGCTTCGGGTGACTCGACGATCGTGAAGCTAAACACTTCTGAGACTGCCTCGCCGCAGACGTTGGCCACGCTCACGCGCCAGTAGTAGGTTGTGCCGGGGTCGAGCACGGCTGTTATCTGATGCTCCGTCTCCAGCGTCGTGGCGCTCTCCACGATGTTCGTGAAGCCGGCATCGGTCGCGACCTCCACCTCATAACCGAGCGCGCCGGTCACCGGATCCCAGGTCAGCAGTGGCTGATATTCCAGGTCAACGGCGCCATCGGCCGGCGATGTGAGCATCGCGGCCGGCGGTACAGTGTCGTAGACCACCAGGTTGGTGGTGACCGTGACGTCCGTTACGGCGTCAGAGGCGGTCACGCTGAGCGTGTAGGTGCCGGCCGGTGTCACGCCGGCCGTGGTGTCCACCGTCAGCGTGGATGTGCTGGGCACGGTGGGAACCGGGTTGGGGTTGAAGCTGCCAGTGACGCCGGCCGGTTCACCATCCAAGGCCAGGTCAATGGGAGGAACAAAGTTGTCGCCCAACTGGACGCTGTACAGCACCGAGTCACCAGCGCACACATCTTGCGTTGGCGGGGCCACACTCGCGTAAGCGCACAGGCCGGGCAGGTCGAAGGCCTCGGTGCCGTCAAAGCGGCTGTCGTTGCTGCCTTGATCGGCGCTGAAGCCCAGGCCGCGCTTGGCAAAGCCCTCCCAGATCTCGCACTGGTTGTCGCCGCCGGTCAGGGCCATATCGGCCGCTAGGATCGCGTCCCGGCCGTCCACGAAGCCCGGCGAACACGGCTGAAGCTTCATGCCGTCCACGACCAGCTGTACGGCCAGGTTGTTGCCACCGGTCGTCCAGTCGTCATAGATGTCGGCGTTGAAGCCGTGCTTGTCCACCAGGTTCCAATACACCTCCCAGAGCATGGCGGTCCACACCTCGCCCACGCTGTGAGGCGACGTGCCGTTGGTCTTGATGCTGTCGTAGGTCTCCGGGTTGACCGTCATGTCGGTCGTGTAGGGGAACAGGCGAATGCCCAGGCCGTCAGGCGGCTGGAAGACGACGTAAGTGCCGATGCCGCGCGGCGTGTCGGGCAGGTCGCTGGCCACGGCCGTTAGCACCAGCGCGGTGTAGTCGCTCCAGCCCTCGCCCATCTGCTCTTCGTTGTTGAGGCAGGAGACGTTGGCCGGCCCGCCGGTGAGGCGGTTGCTGATGCCGTGGCCGTACTCATGGGCGATGACGCCGTTGTCCAGGTCGCTGTCGCGAGCTGGAATGGTGCCGCCGCTGTCACGCAAGTTGGCGTCCAAGGGCAGGTTGGCCTTGAATTCGTTGCCGTCATCCAGACTGATCATCACCGAGGAGATCGTTACGGTCGGGTCGTCGCCGCCCATTGTCACCGGCGGTCCTGGGACGTTGTTGACGACGATAACCGCGATTGCGCCGGCCTCCTGGGCGTTTAGCACCTTCGATACAAAGGTGCAGGTACCCCGATCGATGAGCGCGACGTTGCCGGCCGGAAAGCCTATCAGGTCTTCGCAGCCGTCGGTTGTCGTACCTACGCCGTCATCCACCAAAGTTACCGTGCCGGTGATGCCGGTGGTTGTCAGCGCCGGGCCGAAGTTGGCCGGGCTGGCCAGGTACTCGCCCGCGATTGGCGAAGGCGGCAAAACCTCCACAATCTGGGTGAGCGGCGGATTCCAACGGTACATCTGCATGCGCGGGTTCTGGCCGTCGGGCGGGGTGCCGAAGTTGGCGTTGTTCTTGCCGCTGCCGTCCTGCGCCTCGGCAAAAACATAGTCGCTGCCCAGGCCGCCGTTGCCGTAGTTGTTTTCTTGGAAGTTGCCTGACGCTTCGTCAAAGCCGTATCCGTAGAAAACGTCGTGGATGATGTTGTTGAAGTAGAAGAGGTTGGTCACCGAGGCCGACAGATACTCGATTGGGTCGAGGTTGAGATCCAGCGGGAAGTCGAATACCAGGCCCGGGCCGCCGTCAGGCTCTGAGCCTGGGATAGGGTCAGGCATGTTATCGTCGTCGGTGTCGGCATAACCGTGGGCGTTGTTGCCGCGGGTGATGGTGAATTCGGCCCCGCCGGCGCCGTCGGTGTCATGCCAGCCAAAAGGTGAAGCCGAGGGCAGGGCCGGATCCACGACCGTGGTGCGCGGGCCGTCGCTGGGGCTTTCCTTGGGCAGCTCGAAGACGACGTACTCGTCTGGGTTGGCGCTTTCCTGCGCGCCCGTCTCCGCGTCAATCCAGTCGTCGCGGTGGAGCAATTCGCCGCTGACGGCGTCCACGCGCACGTCCCACCAGTGGTTGCCGGCCGCGTCGTCAATGGTGACGTTCCAGGCCAGGCGCAGCGCGTCGCCGGCCGGCTGGTAGACCAGGTAGACGGGGATCGGCTGGGCCGAGACGCCCGCGCCGCTCAGGACGGTGGCCTGGGCAGCGCCCTGCGGCGCTTCTAGCACTTCAAACG
>JBOGUG010000430.1:0-5730 GCA_050696115.1 Promineifilaceae bacterium (SeqCode)
CCATTGGGGCAGCACCCCGGCCAGGACGGCGGCGCGGCTGGTGGTCAGCGGCCGGCGGGCCCACCAGACGTGAAGGAAGAAGAGCGGGGGTAGGGCGCTGCTGGCCCCGCGCTCGCGCTGGCTCTCCGCGCTAATCGGCTCAATCGGCAGCCAGGCTTCGATGAGGACGGGGGGCGGGTTGTGGGTCATGGCGTCATGGCTCCGGCCAGATCAGGGCAGGCCGGGTGAACGCGGCTTTTTCAGCCGGCATCAGCCATGACGGTAGCGGCCCAAATCGGGAAACGCCAGCAGCATTACCACACCGGAGTCACCAAGATGCCGGCCCCTTTAATATCACCCACTTGAGAGACAAGTTCATCGAGCGAATCGGCCGCGGCGAGAAACTGCCCATCTTTCAGCGCGACCCAGCGGCCGCGATATTCGTCCCAGTGTGCCTTCAGCCATTCCCGATCGGCCGCCCAGCCCGTGCTCGGTTTGCGCTCAACACGCCTGACGACCGGCGGCGCTAAGGTCCGGCTCATCTGTTGCAGCTCAACATCTTCAGCATACTGCGCCGTCCCTTGCTCCGCCAGATGGCGCGCGATTAGGTGGGCGCCGGCCTGGATCGCTAGGCGAATAGCGCGGGCAAAGTCCTGTGGCGGCCGCTCTCGCCACTCTATTGACTTGTAGGCCCCGAGAAAGCCATGTTCATCTCCTGCTTCAGCGGCCGCTTCCAGCGCCGCCATGTCCCCGCCTGGGGTTGCTTTCTGGCCGGGCCTGGCCGGCCGCGTTTTTGCCATGCTGGTCATCGGGTTCACCTCCGGGAGAAGTGTATCACAGGCGCTTATCCCCAGGTCTTGGCTGGGACGCGGCTCATTCGGCCGCCAGCAGCACCCGCAGCGCCTTCTGGGCCCGCTCGGCCGTCTCGGCCGCGGTGCATTTGCTGTACCAGTAATAGGCTTCCTCGGGTGGCATCTGGCGGATGCCGTAGGACACCTGCTCCACTCGCCGGAACTTGGCGAGGGGCTTTACCGTCAGGAAGACCAACCCCAGGCGCACGCCGACCTCCTCCGGCAGGTAGAACGGTTTATGCCGGGCCGGCGACAGGTCGGTGGCCTTGTAATCGGCCTTGCGCAAGGCTTCGATGACGTGGTCGGTCACGGCCCGCAGCCGGTCGCCGCTCAGAGTGACGCTGGTCGCCAGGTGGGGCTCGGCGTTCGGCCGCTCGAGGATGCGTTGGTGCAGCGCCAGGGCGTAATCGGTGCTGCCTTGATCCAGCGGCTGGACGTGCAGGGCAAAGGGTTTCTCGGGCGTGGTGCCGTCGAGAGCGGTTTCATACTTGGGCCTGGTTGTCGGTCGCTGGTGGCTGGTGGCCGGTGGGCCAACCGGAGGTTGGCTTTGATCGCCGCTGGGCGCAACGCGTTGTGCCCCTACCGATTGCAGGTCAACCTCGAAGAGGCGCCGGCGGCCGTTGATCGCGATCATTTGCGGCAGGCGTTCCGGTTCGGCCAAAATCCAGCCGTACATGCCCTCACGGTAGCTACGGCCGGCCAGATGTTCGTCACGCTGCGCCTCGTAGTCGGCCTCGCCCAGGGGGATGACACCCACCACCTCGGCCGAACCGACAATCCCACCGGTTTCCAGCGCCTCCGGGTCAAGGCCGTGCCGTCGGCAGGCTTCCGGCTCGACAGTCGTGGCGGCATGGATGGCCAGACGGCCGCGGTAGTCGCTGCCGTAGGTGCGCAGCTCCATCGTCTTGCGGCCCTGCAGCACAAGCTCGGCCCAGGGCTGGCGAAAGCTAAGGGCTTTCATGCTGAACCTCGTTACGACCCACGGGCGGCCGCTTCCTGCTCATCGTAAACGGGAATGGCGGTCAGGCTAATCGGCCCCATGCCCATCTGGGTTAAGACCTCTTGTATGGTCTTGAGCTGCATGTCACCGAGAGGCACACGCCGGCCGAAATCAGCGGTTAGAGTGAAGTGTATGTTCAGGCTGTGGACGTCCTCGCGGGCGAACGCATCAGTCGTCTGCTTGAAGCGCTTGTAGCGATCCCATTTGCCTTGAAAGTCCAGGGAGAATTGCTCGCCCGGTGGGGGTTCAAAGGCGATGCTCAGACGGAGATTGACGCCGAAATCGGCCTTGCCCATCTGCGGGATGGCCAGACCTACCGCGGCCAGATTGTCGGCCTCGCCGCGGCCGAGGCCCTCAAAGTGGAGTTGGAGCCGTTGCAGGGCGACCACTGCGTGCTCCTGGCATTGATCCCATACCTGCTGGAAAGCCTGGGCTGGCGGGCCAGAGCCGGTGATTCGGCCTGGGCGGCCACCGCCAAGGAGTTCCTCAAGGAGTTCTTCCGGCGGTTCTTCCTCTTCTTCGGCTATCTCTCCCACTCCTGGGCCCGCTTTTGGTGGTTGCCATTTGCCCTTGATGCGCAGGCTTAGCCGGTCGGCCTCGGCCGGGACGTAGAGCCGGGTATGGTCGCCGATTTCCCAGAAGACGGGCGGCGATTCGCCGTCATAGGCCCACTCGTCGCGGCTATCGTAATAGATCCAGACCCCGGTCTTGATGCCATTCTCGATGGAGCGCTGCAGTTGGTTCACTTCGAGCAGAACGGGCAGGCTCACCTTGCGGGCAAACGCCTTGCGCAACTCTTCCGTAGTCATCTCGACCTGATTCTTATCCCATGCCTTGGACTTGAGAAAGGCGGCTGGCAATGGGCTGTCGTCCGAAGTACGCACCTTTTGCAGGTTATGCAGCACGCGCACGACCACATTGGTCTGGTCCAGGTCGGTATCGCCCTGGCTCTGCGGCGGGACCGTCTCGCGGCGCAGGAAGGCCTGATTTTTAGGCGCATCGCTGGTGGGATAAAAGAGGTAGCGGTAGGCTTTGGTAACGGCGATGCGGACGTTGAGCTCGGCCGTTTGCTTCATCTCGCGCAGCTTTTTCTGGTGGTCGTCGCTGAACTCCCGCATCCGCTCGCTGCTGCCGGTGATGCGCTCCAGGGCCAGATAGCGGCGGGTTTCGGCCACCATCTGCTCCACCTGGTCCTCGTCGGCTACCAGGAAGAAGACGTTGTTCTGGTAGTTGCGGAAGGACTCGACCATCCCGGCATACTCGGCCATCTTGCGCACCATATCCGGCGGCTCAGTCATCCCAGCATCAATCTTGAGGGCGTCATAGTGGATGATGGCCAGCTTGGGCTTGCCGGCGTCGTCGTCTACGTCGGCCGGGGCTGATGGGAAGCAAACGGGCTTCAGGTAGCCGGCCCGCCAGATAGTGCGCACCCGGCTATCGATCTCCTGCTTGGCGCGGCTGACGTTCACCGAGCCCATTTCATCGTCAATGATCTTGTTCAGCGAGGGCTCGGTCTTAAAGCGATAACGGTAGCCGTCGTATTCCAGGAACCAGGCCCGGGCATAGAGGCGCTCGAGGGCACGCTGGACGACGGCCGGGTCGTCGCCGCCCGTGTCGGCCGGGGCCAGCGTTGCCAGGAGCAGCTCGGGTAGCTCGACGCCGCTGGCGATGCCGTGGGTCAGGCTGTGCAGAAAGATGGCCGTGCCTAGGCGGCGGGCGTAGCGCGGTTTGCCGCTGGCCACCAGGGGCTCGTCAGCCTCGGCGGCGTGGGCGGGAATACCCACCTGGGGGCTGACGATGTCCGCCTCACAGACCTGCTTGAATTTCGGCCGATCCAGCCGGCTGGTCAAATCCTCAATGATCTGCTGCTGGCTCAAGTCAATGTGGTGGGGATGGATGAGCCAGGTGTCGGCCGGTTGCTCTTGCCACAGTTGGCGCACGGCCGCGGCCAGCAAGCGCAGGGCGCCGCGGGTGCGCTGGAAGTTGGGGATGGTGGCCACCTTCAGGTTCAGGACGCGAATAAGCTCCGGGTGGAACGGATAGGAAATGGCAAACTCGCTGAGATAGTCGGCCCGCAAGGCTCGATCGTGGACGTGGGCGCCTTGCCCTTCGAGCTCGTGGTAGTACTCCCCGTAGCGGCTGATGACTGGTTGAGCCTGGGAATGATCCGCTTTCTGGAAGAGACGGTGGACGACGATGGCCGAGATCTCATTCTCGGCGGTGGGCGTCAGAACCCGCTCCTGGCGGGCTGAAAGCTTGAGCGCTTCTTTGAGATCGGCCGTCTCCTTGGCGAAGGCGTCCTCCTCGCCGGCCATGGTCAGCACCAACACGACCTGCTTCTGGCTGGCCACGTACTCCATCAGCGACATGAGAAAGGCCACTGTCTGCTCTGATAGGTCAGACTTGCCGGTAGCCGTGGGAGTGGCCACGGCCGCGCGCAGGTGGCGGGCGATCTCGTCGATCATGATCAACGTCGGCCGCGCGCCGGCGAGCTGTTCGAACAAGCCGGTGCCAGGCGCGACCTTATTGTGGTCGCTTTCCCGGGCAAGGGCATAGCCGGCCCGGCCGCCGAGCTGGTAGGCAAGCTCACCCCAGAGTGTGTACGTCTTGAGATTATCCTTGGCGTGGACCATGCCGATGATCGGGTCCAAATCGGAGCCGACGACCCCAACCACGTCTATCTCGCCTGCCTGGGGCAAGGACCAATCGGGATCCAGATAGGCATACAGCTGGCCTGGATCTGTCTCGCCATTTGCCGCGTGGTAGAGGGCAATGAGGTTGTGGGTCTTGCCGCCGCCAAAGGAGGTCTCCAGCCGGATGATGGAATTGTTGCTCGGCGCTTGACCGGTTAGCCGGCCAAGGACTTCCCGCAGGAGGGTTCTCAGGCCGGCCGTTGGGTAAGTGTTGCTGAAGAAAGGATTGGGATCGCGATAGACAGGTTCGGCCGTGCCGTCCATCACGTCCTTCAAACGAGCGGCGAACATCTCTTCGTTGAGCTCGCCTTGCAGCACTTCATCGCGAGGCTGAGTGAGTTCAAAGATGGTATTCATGCGCTTTCCAACCCGAATAGCAACGAGAGATACTGCAATTGTACCAGCAGTGGCGATCCCTGTGGCAACTGCTGCGTTTAGCGGTCCCGTTCCTTACTAGGAACGAGCGTTAGCCTGTCATCTCCCGCAGATATTCGGCGAAGAGCACTTCCCATCTGAAGTTGAGGAGACTGCCGCTCTTTTGGCCAGGCTGGGCTATCCGGGCCGCTCGTCCGTAACAAGTAGCAGTTGCGCTTCGTGGATGATGGAGGAGAGCCAGCAGCTAATATTGAGGAAGGCGTTGCTGTGGCGTATGCCAGTCACGTTGGGCAATTGATTCGCCATCTGAACGAGCAAGGCATTGGCGATCTCCATCTGTTTGCTCGCATACCTTCGCCACTGGCCGTCCTGATCGGCCAACGCCTACACGCTTGTGGCCGCATTCACCTATACTGGTTCAATAACCCCTCGTATCAGTATGCGTTCACTCTGATGTGACAGTGCCTACTCCATAACAATGGCACCGCCTAAACGGCTCGGGCTGGTGCAAGACTCATGGGCCATGCGATTCACTGTTCAACCCCGCCGGATAAACCACCAGCCCCTCTCTGGTGGCAATGATGTCATCCAGCAGCCCAATCTCACGCAAGGCCTCGATGGTGAGGGAGGCAACTGAGGATCGGCCGATGCCGGGCCGCGTCAGGTCGCGTTCGTCCGTGGTAGGCGCCAGCCAGGCGGCCGTATCGGCCGCCGGCGTCTCCCCCTTGTATGCACTTGCCAACGCCCCGCGCAGCATCGCCCGACGCTGTTTTGGGGGAAAGTGGGCCAGATAGTCTTCGGCCGCGCCTTTCGCTCGCTCCAGCGCGTTCGT
>JBOGUG010000431.1:0-13624 GCA_050696115.1 Promineifilaceae bacterium (SeqCode)
GCCAGTGTGTAAAAGACCGGCAGGTCCTCTTGTTCAATCCAGCCTGGAAACAAGATATCGGCGCCGTAGCCGGAATTGGGGATGTCAAAATCCTTCCGGAAGCGCTCACAGCCCCGGCCACCGACGATCAATTGATGCGGGACGCGGCCGTGCAACAGCCGGTAAGTTGCCAGCAAGCCTTCGATGTTCTTCCGCGGCCCACGGTCATAGCCGCTCAAGCTAAAGATAAAATGCTCCGGTAGCCTATACTTTTGGCGGACCTGCTGCAGGCGTTCGGGCTCTTGCACCGGCCGGAAGTCACGCCCCGGCCCAAAGTAAACCGTGCGAATCTTGCCCTTCGGCAGATTGAAACGCTGGTGGAATATTTCAGTGGTTAGCTTGGAGACAGACAACACAGAGGCAGCCCGCCGGCAATAAAGCGGCATCATCAGCCGCGCATAGGCCAAATCCTGCGGCTTCCAATAGCGCTGATAGGACGGCATGAACCAGCCGGCCCCATGCAAGACCATGACCGTCTTGTAAGGCGCGGCCAGGGGCACGCTGAACTTGGGGTGAAGCAGCACGTCTAGCCGTTCGCGCCGGCCGGCCAGCGGCATGCTGGCCTGATCCCAGAGCAACTTGTTGGGCGCGCGAACGACCCGCTCGACTACGTTTGGGAAATGGGCAAACCGGCCGGCATGCTCAGGGTTCCGATAAAAGAGCACGTAATCGTTTTGCCGATCGAGCGCTAATAATTCGCTTGTGAGATGGCGGCTGTACACGCCGATGCCGCCTTGTTCCCCAAGCGTACGCAACATGATCCCGATGCGCATGAGTTGGCTCCTGGCGGCGCTTACTCGCGGTAACCGATGACCTTGCCTGGCACGCCGGCCACGATGGCGTACTCGGGCACGTCGCCGGTGACCACACAGTTGGCGCCGATAACCGCGCCCCGGCCGATCTGGCAGCCGGGCAGGATGACGGCCCCGCTACCGGCCAGCACATCACCGCCGATGGTAGCTCCTAAATTGTGCGAACCTTGCTCAATGATAAGAAGTTCGCGGCGATGATAATTGCGGCTGCCACCCAGAATTGTGACGCTGTTTGCCAGCCGGACGAAGTCGCCGATGATCACGTCTTGGGTGCCGGTGCTGATATGGCAGAAGCTGCTGACTGCACACTGGCGGCCAAAGGCGATCCGACCCGACTGGCTTTGAATGACGGCAAACGGCTTGACGACCGACCCCTTGCCAAAGGAAATCGCCTTGTTAAGTTGCACACGCGCTTGAGTGCTTATCAGGCAACCGTCACGCAGGTAGTAATAGAGCGAGATGGCGAAACGCGGGATGAGATAGCGCTGCGCCGTGCGAGCCACCGGAAGAGTCACGACCGGCTCGGCGCCAGATAACTGTCCAACTGCTCTACCAGCCGATTTTGCGGCATGCCCTCCAGATACAAGCGGTACCACACCTCCAGATTGAGCAGCATCCACAGGCGGACATGGTTATCGCGCCGGCCGGCGCGATGCTCTTCCAGCAGGCGCACCATCTCTGCTGATTGCAACAGCCCCTCTCGGGCCAGGCGGCTATCCTGTAAGAAGCGGGCCACAAAGGGATAGAGCTGCTCGCGAAACCAATAGGCGATGGGAAACATGAAGCCCTGCTTGCTGCGCCGAACGATGGCCTTGGGCAAATACTCTTGCGCCACGCGGCGCAGGGCATACTTCAATCGCCGGCCGTTGATCTTCAAGTCATCCGGGAAGGAAGCCATATATTCTACCAGCGGATGGTCCAGCATTGGCGAACGCGCTTCCAGGCCATGAGCCATTGTCATCCGGTCGGTCAACATGAGCGAATGCTCTGGCAGCCGGGTCAAGTAATCAGCATATAGCATTCGGTCCAGCGGCGTGGCTGCGTGACCATTTTCATAGAGGTCGGCAATCACCGCCGCCGAGCGGCGATGCTCAACCCGCCGCCACAAATCGGCCCCAAGCAAGCGCCGCTTGCCCGCATGGTCAAAGCGGAAAAAGAGCGTTGCCTCGGCAAAGCGGCGGCCGCCGTCTGGTAACTGGGAAAGCTCCTGCAGCCATCTCAGCCGTTGGCTTAGGCTCTTGTAGGCGAAGCTTTCCGGCAATTGGCTCAGCAAAGGAGCAATGAGCTTCAGACGTACGGCGGCTGGCACACGGGCGTAGTAACGCAAGTAACGTTGGCCTAGGTAGCGGTCGAAGCCGGCGAACAGCTCATCGCCCCCGTCTCCACCAAGGACCACCTTTACATGCTGGGCCGCCAGCCGGGCGGCATGGTACATGCAAGCGGCGATGGGGTCCGACGGTTCATCCAGGTGCCAGATGACGCGCGGCATAAGCCGAACCAGGTCGAGGCGAACCACCTGCTCAATGTGCTTACTGCCGACATGCTCGGCCACCTGGCGGGCATAGGGCAGCTCATCGAAATCCTGCTCCTCAACGCCGATGGCAAAGCTCTTGAAGCGTTCCGGCATGATCTGGGCCATCAGTGCCACCACCATGCTCGAATCCAGGCCGCCGCTCAAGAATGCGCCTAGCGGCACGTCACTCAAGAGGTGGCTGCGCACCGCATCCTGCAGCCGCTCGATCAACCCCTCCAGCAGCTCATCCTCAGCCAGTGCGTGTTTCTGGCAAAAAGACAGTTCCCAGTAAGGCTGCACCCGCACCCGATTCCCCTGGTAGACCAGAGTATGGCCGGGCGGCACTTTATTGATATGGCCAAACATGGTGGCCGGGGCCGGAATAAAGCGCAGCGATAGATAGTCGCTCAGTGCCTGCTCATTCAGCTGGCGGCGGCCGCCATCGGCGGTCAGGATGGCCTTCACTTCGGAAGCAAACAGAAATTCCTGGCCTAGATGGCTGTAGAACAGAGGCTTCTGACCCAGCCGGTCGCGAGCCAAGAACAACTTCTGCGCGGCCGCATCCCACAATGCAAAGGCAAACATGCCACGCAGTTGGGCTACGCACGCCTCGCCCTGCTCTTCGTACAGGTGAAGGATTACCTCCGAGTCGGTCTCGGTGTGGAAGCGATGTCCCCTGGCCAGCAGTTGGCGGCGAAGTTCGGGGAAATTGTAGATTTCACCGTTGAAGACCAGCCACAGCGAGCCGTCTTCATTGCCGATCGGCTGTTGGCCACCTTCCAGGTCAATAATGCTCAGACGCCGGCTGCCCAGCCCAACCATGCCGCTGATGAAGACGCCCTCATCGTCGGGGCCGCGATGCGCGATGGTGTCCAGCATGGCCCTGATCTCATCCGGCTGCACCCCGGCCGGGCCCATTTTGCCGCAAATGCCGCACATAGACCTAGACCTTAATCGCCGTCACCGAGAGCTTGTAGGCCAGTAATTGGGCCAGGCCGGCCGGAATCAGGTTGTAGAGCGGCCGGAAGGCGTAATGGTACAGGCCCCCCTTCAGGCCGCCGCGCCGGGCAGGCAGGGCGCGGTAATGCTCCCGCGCGGTTTCGACAATCTCGAAGCCGGCGAACATGGCCGTAATTTCCGCCTCGGTGTAGAAGTCATTGACTGGCGGGTCCTGCTCCTTGAACTCGATATTTACTCGGCCGTAGCGGTGCAGCAAGTACATCCACGACGGCCGGCGGTAGAAGTGGGAAATGATGGCTCGGCCGTCGGGCTTGAGCACGCGCCAGGCCTCGCCGATGGCGCGCCGGGTGTCGCCGGTAGCGTGCAGCACGCCGTTGGCCCATACGGCGTCGAACGTGTTGTCGTCGAAGGGCAGGTCGAGCGCATTTGCCGTCTGCACTGCCTCGGCCGCCACCCCCTCCAGCTCGAAATGGCGCCGAGCCAGCCGCACCGCGTTGGGCGTTAAGTCGGTCGCCGTGACGCGAACGCCGCGCCTCAAAAATTCGAGGCTGTCATAGCCCATGCCACAGCCGATCTCCAGCAGATGCTTGCCCTGCAGCAAGGCCGCTTCGCGCTCGATGCGGGCCATAATCCAGGGGAACTTGAACGGGTTCATCCACGGCCGGATGTGGCCGAAAAATTCGGCTGTGCCCGGCTCCAGCGACCGGTCGCTGACGTATTGCATGCCCAGGGTGTGGCTGTCCCAGTAGTCGCGCACGGCGCCGGTCATCGCTTCGTACATAGGCTCACCACTCATTGCTCGTGTCCATCGTGTCCGCTCCGGTACCTGGCTCACAGCATCGCCGCCTCGGCCAGCCACCGGCCGGTCAATTGCACCCCGTCGGCCAATTCGGTTTTAGCCTGGTAGCCCAGCAGCCGCTGCGCCTTGTCGGTCACGAAGGCGGTGTTGCCGGTGAAGAATTTGAGGCTGCGGCGGCTGAACGGAACCGGCCGGCCGCTGACCCTCCCGGCCGTCTCCAGGGCAGCGACGGCCGGCCGGGCCAGCGCCAGCGGCACCTTCAGCCGCGGCGCGGGCCGGCCGAGCGCCCGGGCGATCTCGGCCGTCAGCTCTAGCAGCGTCACCGCCCTGGGTCCGGCTATGATAAAGTGCTCGCCGGCCGCATTGGGGTGGGTGGCGGCCGCCTCGAAGCCCTGCGCCATGTCGGCCACGTAAATGGGGTGGCGCAGCGCCCGGCCGTCGCCGATGAAGAAGAAGCGGCCCCGGTTAATGCTGCGGAAAAGGCGCGCCGTGCGCGGGCAGCCGGGGCCATAGACCCAGGCCGGCCGCACGACCACCAGGTCATAATTGGCCTGCCGGGCGCGCTCCCGCACGGCCTGCTCGCCGGCCAGCTTGGTGCGTTCGTAGGCATTTTGCGGCCCGAAGGGACTGTCTTCGTCGGCCGGCGGCCGCTTCAAATCGCCGTAGACGCCGACGCTGCTGCAATGCACGAAGCGGCCGACCCCAGCCCGCTGGCAGCGCTCGACGAAAGCCCGCGTCCCGTCCACATTAACGCGTTGGAAAAAGGCCTCGCTGAGGCCCCGCTCCAGATGGGCGCTGGCCAGGTGGAAGCAGACGTCCTGGCCGGCCAAATAGGCCGTCTGGCCGGCGGCGGTAAAGTCGGCCGCCACCAACTCCAGACGCTTGTGGCCGGCCAGCGGCGCCAGCGCCTCCAAATTGAGATCGAGGGCCGTCACCCGCCGGCCGCGGCCGAGTTGGTCGCTCACCAGGTGGCGGCCGATGAAACCGCCTGCGCCGGTAATGAGGACATTCATGGCCTCAGCCCTTCCTAGCAGCCACAATGACGGCGTAGCCCCAGGACGAGCGATCGAGCCAGTCCAGGCGCGCGATCGCCCGCATCAGCGGATACAGCCGGGCGTACATTCGATAGCTCTTGTTGACCGACTCGATCTGGCCTTTGCTCTGGGGCGCGATCTGGCCCTGGCGGGCTTTGGCCCGGCCCCGGCGGCCCAGCAGCTTGACGTAGGCGACGTTGATGGTCAGCTCGACCATCTCGGTGAAAAAGCGGGCGTAGCTGGCGCTGGCGTAGGGCTCTAGGCCGGCGGCCGTCAACTGCTGGCTTAGCTCCGTGGCCGAATAGCCAGCGACGATATGGCCGTAATCCGCCGGCCGCATCCCCAGCAGCCGTTTAATCCGGTTGGCCGGCTTGCCCTCATCGCCGTTGGGGGTGGTGACGATCACGACGCCGCCCGGCCGAACCAGGCGGGCCAATTCCGCGTTGAGCAGCGCCGGCCGCTCCAGATGCTCGTGGACGTCAATGGTGATGAGGGCGTCAAAGGCGTCGTCTGGGAAGGCCAGGCGTGGCGCCGCCTTGTCCACGGCCGCCACCGGGTCGTCGGTCAGCTCGGCGATCAGCGCCCGGCTCTCCGGCTCGGCGTCAGCCCAGGCCCAGGCCCCGCCATGCTGCTTGAAGTGCCAGTTGAGGGCGCCGTTGTTGTCGCCGCAGGTGACCAGCAGGCAGCGCCGGCCGCCGGCCGGCTTGAGCAGGGCCAGCAGAGCGTCCAGCTTCTGGCGCTTTTTAAGCGTGTGGCGAAACATGGCAAGTTGCCAGGGCTCGGCCGCCGGGGCCGCGCCTTGATCCGCAGTTGGCTGGCGCTGGGAAAGTTGCATAGACTAATTCTGGGTCTCAGTTCAGGCTGCGGGCCGCGTAGTAGGCGTCCAGTTCGGCCAGCTCCTGCGCCAGCCGGGCCCGGCTCCAGCCCAGCTCGGCCGCCATGATCGCGGCGCAGGCCCGCGTCAGGTCAGGCGCCGGCCGGCCGGCCGCGCCCAGCCCGCTGCGCCGGACGATCAGGTCGCTCAGTTTGTGGGCCATTTCACAGCCGATCATGTGGCGCACGCCGGCCGGGGTGGCGGCCGGCGGCCGGGTGAAGTCAGCCGGCAGCGGTGTTAGCGCCGTCAGGCAGGCGGCCTCCGCCCGGCCGAGCTTGCGGCAGGCCAGGTCAACGGCCCGCTCGGCCCCCCGGCGCGCCGCCGTGTATTTAACGCCCACCAGCGTGATCAGCCCGTCCAGGCCATCCTCGGCCAGGTGGTCAACCAGCGGCGAGCGGCGCAGCAACTTGACGCCGCCGGCCGGCCCGCCCACGGCCGGCAAAAAACCGCTGTGGATGAGGCGCACGTCGGCCGGCGTCAGGCCGGCGTCCGGATAGGCGGCGTTAACCTCCTCCAGGAAGGCCAGGGCCCACTCCCGCGCCGGCCGGGCCGCGTCCAGCTCGCCGCTGTGGCCGAAATGGCGCGTGCCCAGGATCGAGTGGCCGCGCCAGGGGACGATAAAAAAGAGCTGCGGCCTGGTTTGGGGCGCACCGGCCGGCCCCTGGGCGGCCACCCGGCCGGGCACCGCAAGCGCCCGGTCGGGCAGGATCTGGCGCGTCACCAGGTTCATGGCCAGCGACGGCCGGAAGCGCGCCTGCGCCCGGCTGCTGCCGGCCGGGCCGATCAGCGCCTGGGCCCACGGCCCGGCCGCGTTCAGCACGACTTGGGCCCGGATCTCGAACTCGGTCCCGGTCAGGGCGTCGCAGGCCCGCACGCCGGTCACCCGCCGGCCGTCCACTTCGAGCCCAAGCGCCCAGACGTAGTTAGCAACGGCCGCGCCGCGCCCGGAGGCCGCCAACACGAAAGCCAGCGTCAGCCGCTCGCTGTCCTGCACCTGGGCGTCATGCCAGAGCGCGCCCCCGGTCAGCTCGGGGCGGGCCAGCCCCGGCGCGCGCCGCAAACACTCCTTTCTAGACAGGATGCGTCCGGCCGGCAGGCGCGGTTCTCGGCCGCGGCCGTTCACGCTCCGGCCGAGCAGGGCGGCCAGCGCCAGGGCCGCGCCCAGGGCAGCCTTGCTCCGCCATGGAGCCCGGTAAGCGCCGACCAGGCAGGGCAGCGGCCGGATCAGGCCGGACGCAATGCGCATGAGCGTTCGCTGCTCGGCCGCCATGGCTCGCACCAGGCGCAGGTCGCCATCTTGCAGGTAGCGCAGCCCGCCGTGGATGATCTTCAAGCTGTTGGCCGAGGTGGCGCCGCCGAAGTCGGCCGCTTCGATCAGGGCCACTTTCAGGCCCCGCAGTGCCCCATCCCAGGCGGCGCAGGCGCCATAAATCCCGCCGCCGACCACCAGCAAATCAAAACGCTCTCGGCGCAGCCGAGCCAGATCGCGCTGCATCATTTGATCCCGAAAGCGAGCAAGTGCCAGCCCAGCGGCCGCACCAGCCGCTGTGGCAGCAACCGGAAGCTGCCCACGAACAGGTCATTGTATAAGCGGGCCTTCAATCCGTGGTGCAGTCGCGTCTCCACCGGAAAGCGCTCTGGCACAATGCGCACCTGGCTGAAGGCTGCCAGCAGACGCCGAAACTCGGCCGCGCTGAAAGTGCGCAGCACGGGCGCGTCGGCGTGTTCCAGCCCGACACGCGTTAGCCACGACAGGGCGCTAAGCCAGGAATAGCGGTTGTAGACCATCAGGATGGCCTGGCCGCCGGGTTTGAGCACGCGCCACAGCTCGTCCAGCATGCGCTGGGCGTCGGCCGTGTACTGCAACACGCCATGCGCATAGACGACATCAAAAGCATCATCGGCAAATTCAAGCGCCTCGCCATCCATCACCAGCAGTCGCCCGGTCAGCCCTTGCTGGGCAAAGTGGCGCTGGGCCAGTTCGATGGAGCAGGGAGCCAGGTCCACGCCGGTCACGGCGGCCCCGCCGCGGGCAAAACGAGCCAGGTCAAGCCCTAGGCCGCAGCCCACTTCCAGGAGCTGTTGCCCACGACAGCCGGCGAAATTGACCCGCTGCGGCAAATAGCCCAACTTCCCAAGGCGGTAGGCGTCCAGTTCGCGAAAGAATTCCGGCGTGCCGGCTGGGTGGCGGGCGATGCTCAGGTCATGGACGTGTTCGTTCCAGTAATCGCGAATGGCCGCTAGGGTAGGCGAAACGGGACCAACTGCCTCAGCCGGCCGCATGGCTGCCTGCCGGGATGCCCTGCCGCCAGAGCTCGAACACCATCAATGCCCACAACTTGTGGCTGTGATTGGCCCGGCCGGCGCTGTGCTCGTCCAGCCAGCGGCCGACGGTCGCCGGCTCGAAAATGCCGCCGCGCCGCAGCGAGTCGGGGGCCAGCAAGTCGCGCATCAGCGGCCGCAGCGGCCCGCGCAGCCAATGTTTCAGCGGGATGCTGAAGCCCTGCTTAGGCTTAGTCAGCACTTCCGGCGGCAAGCGGCCGGCCATCGCCCGCCGCAGCAGCGCCTTCGTCCGGCCGCGGCGCAGCTTCATATGGGGCGGCAGGTTGAGGGCGAACTCGACCAGCCGGTGGTCCAGCAGCGGCACCCGCGCCTCCAACGAAACGGCCATGCTCATACGGTCTACCTTGGTCAAAATGTCGTCAACGAGGTAGCTCTTGAGGTCAACGTATTGCTGCCGGGCCAGCCCCTCGAAGCCGCCGGCCTCGAAATGGGCGCGCAAGGCCCACAGTAGCGGCCGGCCGTTTTCGTATAGCCCTGATTGCACCTCCGGCCGGAACAGAGCCGCCCGCTCTGCCTGGCTCATGAAGATCATCCAGCGAGCGTGGCCAAAAGCGGCCGGCATACCGGCCCCTTCGACAAAGCGCTTGGCTCGATTCACCAGCCCTTTCTTGGCTGGCCGGGGCGGGACGCGGGCCAAGGCGGCCGGCAGGGTCCGCCGGCGTACGGAGCCAGGCAGCCAACGGTAATAGCGATCCATTTGCTGGGCGACATATGTGTCGTAGCCGGCGAAAAGCTCGTCGCCGCCGTCGCCCGAAAGCACCACCTTGACCGACTGACGCGCCAATTTAGACACCAGATAGGTGGGAAAGAGCGAAAAGTCGGCGAAAGGCTCGTCCAGGTGGCAGACGATCTCCGCTGCCAGGGCCGCGATATCCGGCGCCAGCACCGCTTCCTCGTGCCGGGCGCCACAGGCCCGGGCGACCAGCCGGGCGTAAGGCAGTTCGTTGTAGGAGGCGTCATCGAAACCGATGGAAAAGGCCCGCACCGGCTCAGGGCTGGCCCTGCTCATGGAGGCCAGCACGGCGCCTGAGTCCAGCCCACCGCTCAGGAAAGCGCCTATGGGGACGTCGCTGACCATCTGCAGCCGGACGGCGTCGTCAAGCAAGCTGGTCAACTGCTCGGCACAGGAGCGCTCGTCGCCGGCGACCTCGGCCGGCGCCACGTCCCAGTAGCGCCTCAGCTGCACGTTGCCCGCTTCGGCCAACAGCCAGTGGCCGGCCGGCAGCTTATGGATGCCGTTGAAGATGGTCTGCGGGCCGGGGATGTACTCCAGCGCCAGGAAATGATCCAGGGCACTCAAATTCAGCTCGCGCGGCGCGGCCGGGTGAACCAGGATGGCCTTCAGCTCTGAGCCAAAGACCAACTCCTCCCGGCCGGCCCAGTAGTACAGCGGCTTGATGCCCAGCCGGTCGCGGGCAAGAAAAAGGCGCCGCTCGGCCGGCACCCAAATTGCGAAGGCAAACATGCCATTGAAGCGCTCCAGGCACGCCGGCCCATATTCCTCGTAAGCGTGAAGGACCACCTCAGAGTCGCTCAGACTGCGAAAGATGTGCCCCCGGCGCTCAAGCTCGGCTCGCAAGGGCCGGTAGTTGTAGACCTCGCCGTTGTAAGCCAGCCATAGGCTGCCGTCCTCGTTGCCTATCGGCTGCCGGCCTGTCTGGAGGTCAATGATGCTCAGCCGGCGGCAGGCCAGCCCGGCCGTCTGGTCCAGATAAATGCCGTCGTCATCCGGCCCGCGGTGACGCAGGCTGTGGCCCATGCGCCGCAGCAGCCCCTCGTCCGGCGGAGGCCCGGCCCAGGAGACCAGACCGCAGATGCCGCACATCGCCCGCGCCCTCAAACCACCTGGCGGGCTGAGTCCGCGCCTTTGGGCAGATTGGCTTTTGGCTCTTGCTCCGGCCGCAGCCTGGCGTAGATCTGGGCCAACTTTTCGAGGTAGTCGGCAAAGCCATATTTCTGCTCAGCCAGCGCGCGAGCGCTCGTGCCCAGCTGCCGGCCGAACTCCGGATCGGCCAGGCAGGCGCATATGCCTGCGGCCAGCGCCTCCTTGTTCGGCTCTACCAGCAGCGCGACTTGCTCATCCAGAACCTGGGTGTGAGCCGCCAGCCGTGTGGCCACGATCGGTTTGCCGGCGTGCAGATAGCTGTAGATCTTGAGCGGCACGGACGTTTCGGCCGTGCGTGGCGACACCAGCACATCGGCCGCGTCCAGGTAGGCCAGCGACTCATCTATCTGAACCTGGCCGATAAGTAGCAGCGCGTCGTTCAGGTGTTGGGCGCTGGCCAGCCTTCGCAAGCGCTCAACCTGTTCCGGCTGGCCGCCAACCAGGACAAAGCGCGCTTTCGGATAACGCCGCATCACCAGCTCAGCGCTCTCCAATAACAGCTCCAGCCCTTGGTAACGCTCAAAGGAGCCCGCGTAGACAATGTGCGGGCCAGTGCCTAGGTCCAGCGCCTCGGCCGCGCCTGGGCGCGTCCGGCCTTTGCTGAGGCGGCCGTTGGTGTGCACGGCCACGTTGTGGATGGTAATCGCCGGCACGTGCGGGTTGATCCGGCGCACGTATCTTTCTAGGTCGGCGCCGATGGTGATGACCGCCTGGCAGTTCTTCAGAACCCGGCGCTCCAAGAACGCAAACAGCCTGACCAGCCACCACCAATCCCCCAACTTGAAATGCTTAAGCTGGTGGGGAAGGCTGGAATGCATGTCGTACACATGGGGCAGGCCAAAGAGCGGCCCAAAGACCAGGCCCAGGAAAGCCGCCTCTTCGTGGGTGTGGATGGCGTCGTAGCGCCTGAATAGCAGCATCTGCAACGCCTTGAACGCCAGCAGGATATCTAGCAAGCCTTTGGCCCAGGAAGGCCCGATTTTGACCGCCTTGATGAACGGCAGGCGCGGCAGGCGATAAATGCGGACGCCCGGCAGGTCTATGTCCTGCCCGATCGGGTAGGTGAGCAAGTCCACGTCGTGCCCCAGGGCGGTCAGGCCCTCCAGGCGCTGCTGGACGCTGATCGGGGTGCCACGCGCCTCAAAGAACGGCTCAGGCGCGATCATGAAGATCTTCATGAATGCTGTCTCAGGCGAGAATCACTGGCGGCCGGTTCAAGCCGGCCGGCGTAAAGGCCATACCCCAAGGGAACCACCATCTCAATCTGAGTGTATTTGTGTCCCCTGAACGGCCGCTTGCCGCGCCGGTTCCCTTGCGGGCGCAGCGCTGTGCGCCTCGATCAGGCTGGCGAGCCGACCCACGTAGCGGTCCAGGTTAAGCTCCTCTTCTATCCGCTGCCGGCCGTTTTGCCCCATGCGCTGCGCCTCTTCCGGGTGGGCCCACAAATAGGCGATGGCCTCCTGCAGGGCGCCCGGATCACCCGGCTCCACCAGCAAGCCGGTGACACCGTGGATCACATAGTCGCGCAAGCCTCGGCCGCCGTTGGCGACCACGGCTCGCCCCATGCAGGCCGCCTCCAGCGATGCCGTGGCCCCATAGGAGGCGATCGAATTGCGCAGGGGCAAGACGACAAACTGGGATCGGGCGTAGAGCGTCCTGAGTTCGGGGCGGGGCAGGTGGCGCGACACGGTCACGTTGGCCGGCACGACCGCGCCCAGCCTGGTCTTGCTCTCTCGCGCGTACCAGATGCCCGATGCAGCCACGCACAGGCGCAACGGCAGCGATTCGACTGCCTTGAACAGGGAGGCATAGTCTCTTGTTCTGGGCTCACCCACGCTTAGGATGAAGCCTGGCTGCGCCTGGCCGCTGTCCTCCGGCCGGAAGAAACGCTCGTCAACGCTGTAGGGGATGACGTGCACCTGGGCCGGGTCGGCGCCCAGCCCGATGAGATGACGGCGCATGCTCTGGCAGTGGACGATGATGGCGTCGGCCGTAGTGTGCCACTTCAGCCCGGTGAAGGCGCGTTCCTGGCGCCATGACCAGCTATGGATCATCGAAACCAGCTGCCGCCGGCCGGGCAGCAATCGCTGCAAGCCGGCGTAGGGAATGCCGGCGCGTTCCGACATTGTGAACACCAGCCCATAGCGGTGACGCCGCAGCAGGCCCAGCAGCGTCAGATACAGGTCGGAGTGGACGCGCGTCTCCAACCGGCGCAGCCACTTCCCAATCGTCGTGTGCTCGTAGACGCCGTAGTCCAGCACGTCAGCGTTAAGCAGCCGCTGCAACTCGAGGTAGTCTACCCGAGGGTAGCGGCGATTTTCGGTGTCATTAAGCTGGTCGGGCATCAGCCCGGCCGTCGCCAGAATCAGCGATCTATTCACTTTTTAGGCTGAGTTAGGGGTTGGTCCCCGGTTGCTCCCTAGAAACTGGGCAGGGCGCGTAACAGGCGCCCGTATCTGCGTGTCAACTGGCAATGACGTTTACGGCTGGCGGGGCCTTCAAAAAGTGTGAACGGGCTGAGCGCCAGCCGCGCCAGGCCGGCCGCAAACAAAATCAGCTTGTACAGCCGGCCAGAGCCCCGGCCGCCGAATTTGCGGTAGAAGCGCAGTTTGGAACGGTAAAGCTGCTCGAACATGTTATCGGCCACCTGGGCCGAGCTGCCGCCCCAGAAGTGGGTTATCTGGGCCTGGGGCACCCAATAGATCGGGTAGCCAGCCTGGCGCACCCGCTGGCAAAGGTCCACTTCTTCCGAGTACATGAAATAGTTGCTGTCCAACAGCCCAACCTGCTCCAACACCGGCCCAGGGATCAACATACAAGCCCCCAATATGCTGTCCACTTGCCGCGGCCGGGTCAGGTCCCATTTTTCCATCCGGTAGGAGCCATAACTCGCCAGCGCATCCAGATGGAACATCAGCAGGAACTCGCGCGCCAGGCTCGGCTGCCGGTAGCAAGAGCGCTGCAGGCTGCCATCAGGGTTCAGCAGGCGGGCGCCGGCCATGCCGACCCCCGGCCGGGATTGCATGAACACCAGCAATGCGTTCAGGGCGCCCGGCCGCAGCTCCGTGTCCGGGTTGAGCAGCAAAATATACTGGCCGCGGCTCAGCCGGATGGCCTGGTTGTTGGCCTCGGCAAAGCCGACGTTGGCTTCGTTGGTGAGCAATCGCGCCCAACTGTACTGGCCCCGCACCAGCGCCGGGCTGCCGTCGCTGGAGGCGTTGTCCACCACGAAGGTTTCGCTGCTCAATTCGGGCCAGGCCAGCAACTCCCGCCGCAGCGAGTCCAGGCACCTCGCCAGCAGGTCGCGCACGTTCCAGCTGACGATGACAGTCGAGAGGGTCGGCCGGCCTTCGCCGGCCGGGCCG